>WOZT01000115.1 GCA_011620145.1 Gammaproteobacteria bacterium
GTGAACAGTCTTTTTTCATGGGCCAGCAGGCGCAGGGATTGCGCATCCGCCACTGCCTGATCCATGGCAACAAGACCGGGCGCGTCGAGTCGATGGCCATTGGGAAACTGGCGCCGAGGAATAAAGATTTCGGTGGGCGCAGGCAAGCTTGGATCGGCTTCAAAACCAAGCTCGAAACCTCGTTTGCGCTGATCGAAATGCATCCAACGCAGCGTCCCCTGGATGAAGCGCGCGTAAGGGCGCACAAAACCACCCAGCGCGCGACCCCCGCTATCGAGATCCTCCCCATCGAGTCGTTGATCTTCGCTGAAAATGCTCAGGTCTTCCTGATTCCAGCCATCCCCCACCGCCAGATGATTGCGATTGCTGGCCGTGTAATTCCATAACATCGCGCTCAGGAGCAATTGATCGAGCGCGTTGTACATGCGCCCCAGCGCCCGTTCATGGGCGCGCCAGGGACGGGGACCGTGATCGCCGGCGGCAAAGGCGCGGTAAGCGCGTCCCTCGCGCAGGTCGAAGGGAATCCCGAACTCACCAATCAAGGTGGGACATCCCCCATTCACCCTTTGCGAGCAGCCTTGTACCTGCGCCAATTCGCGCCGGTAATCCGCCTCGATCTGCCCAGGCCCGAACAGCACGCGGCCATGCATCAGGTTCACGCCCACCGGTTCGAGCACCCGTTTGAGCACCAGCGTCGTCACCTCATAGCAATGCCCGGCGTTGACCGTCCCCGCCGGCAGTTCACGCGGAAAGCTGTGTTGCGGATCGCCCGCCAGCAAATCAGGCTCGGCGAACACCAGCCAGTCCGGCCGCACCGATCGCAGATTGGTCGCGGCCCGCTCGTAAAAAGGCGCGAGATGATCGTTGGCAAAATCGACCGCTTGCCCGCCTTGGCGCTGAAAGAAATCCTCGCGCAACGGGACCGGCTGCCCCGCCTCCCACCGATAGGCCCCCGCCACCTCGAACGGATCCTCACGTTCCGGAAGCCAGACCCGGATGCCATTGGGATTCACCCGACGCGTGCCTTTCTGGACGATGCCTAAGCGACGCAGCGAGATTTCCATGTTCGGCAGCTCGCGGGGCATACCGCGCAGGGCAGCCAGGGCATCGAACGGCGTCCACGCCGGGCCGGGCAGCACCGGGCGCGGCTCTTCCGCCGTCTTCTTGAGATGGGGCCGGCTCAATGGCCGCCCGATCCAGCCGCTGCTGGGCTCGTTCAGGATGTCGAAACCGATCACATGGGGCAGATGGGCGACCCGCTCGGCCAGCGCGCGCTGGGCCCCGAAAAAATGCCCCTGGAGATAGTCCTGGACATTGCGCCCGTCGATCTGAAAATCCGGGGTAAAACGCGCGCCCCCGAAAAACAGCGTCCACATCACGCCATTGATCGGCATGTTGTAGTTATTGGCCCAGCTCATCTGGGCGTAGCGCTCCGGCTGGCGCGGCCGGGGATCGGCGTAGTCGTAGGCGGCCTGCATCACATGGGCCGCATCAGCGGCGGGAAAGCGGGTGAAATCCAGCCCCACCGCCTCGAACACCCAACCCGGCGCGCCGTCTCCCCCGGTCATGCGGCTGAACACGTCCTGGTGAAAATCCACCAGCACATACAAACCATGGGCGCCGGCCCGCTCGCAGATCTGGGCGTAATAATCCAGGTAGGCCTCGTCATAGAGACCGGGACCGGCGTGCTCGACCGCTTCCCAGGTGGTCAGCAGGCGCAGGCTGTTGAACCCCCAATGGCGCAGGCGCCGGAAATGGGTGTCGGCCTCGGCCAGCGGGAAGGGTCGCCCGATGAAGGACACCGTGCGGTGATCGGCGAAATCGGTGGGAACATGGGTGCCGCCATGGGGAAACGGCACCTTGCAGTCACCCCCCAGATTGACGCCCCGCAGCATCACATGGCGGCCGTGGGTATCGACAAACCGATCACCCCGCACCGTCAAGCGGGGTAAGGTCTCAAGATTCATGCAAGCCTCCATGGCTGAAACAAAGCTGCACTCGATCCCTGCGCCGGATCCTTGATCCTAGCAGCGGCGCAGCGATTGCGCGCTAGTTCAGCAACATGGCAAGCCGGGCCCGCATCCGCCGCACCACCGGATGCTCCGCACCCACGAAATCAAACACCCGCAACAAGGCCTTGCGGGCGCCGTCGTCCCGGAAGCTGCGATCCAGACGCATGATCGCCAACAGCTCCTCCATGGCGGTTTCCGGATCACCGCCCAAGGCACGCCAGATGGCCAGATGATAGCGGGCGTCCAGATCATCGGGCGCGCGGTTCAGCGTGTCCTGCAATGCCTGCGGCGCCGGGCCTTGGGCAATCAGATCGTTGAGATCCAGCCAGGCCACCAGAGAAGCCGCCTCCAAGCCGCCGCGCACCTCGGCGGGCAGGTCGGCGAGGCGCTGGCGCGCGCCCTCCACATTGCCGCGCAACGCCGCCACCCGCGCGAGACCGATGGCGGCCTGGGCATTGCCTGGCTCCTCCGCCAGCGCTGCCGCCAACAGACGTTCCGCGGCGTCCAATTGACCCATGTCCAGGGCCTGCAGCCCTTCCTCAAGCGTCGAAATGGGGGGCGGCTCGATGCCATGGTGAGCCAGCAGCGCGCGAATGGCGGCTTCCGGCTGAGCGCCCGTAAAGCCATCCACTGGCTGGCCATCCTTGTACAGCAGCACCGTGGGCACACTGCGCACCCCATGATGGCTGGCCAGCATGGCTTCCTTGTCGATGTCCACCTTGGCGAGCAGGAAGGCGCCACCGTAATCCAGCGCCAGTTGTTCCAGCACGGGTTTCAGGGTCTTGCAGGGCGCACACCAGGTGGCCCAGAAATCCACCAGCACCGGCTGGGTGCGGGACGCCTGCATCACCCGAGCCTGGAAATCCGCGGTGGTGACATCGAAACTGTGAGCGGCCGTGTTCATCGCATTCATGATTCCGTGGTTTGCTTGGCAGAGGATGACCGATCCGGCCACTCCCGCTATTCAACCCGAATGCCCTGATCGCTGGCAACTGGCCATCCCCCCAAAAAAACGCCGGGGATTACCCGGCGCCATAAACCCCTGTGCGGGCATCCCTGCCCAGGGCAAGTTGCGGA
>WOZT01000136.1 GCA_011620145.1 Gammaproteobacteria bacterium
AGGGGTCGATTGCATCAATGGGGCGCAGGGGGCGCTTCGGTTGCCATGTCTTCCTTGTGGTCAAGACCCAGCAAAAGAGGCGGCGCCACGGTGGCGCGTTGCTGTTCTTCCCAGGCCCGGAAAGCGTCCAGATCGTGCCGGATCTGGCGCAGGACCAGGGTCAATACCGCCAAGTCATCGATGAATCCAATCGTTACCAGAAAATCCGGGATCGCATCGAAGGGAGAAACGAGATACACCAGACCGGCGATCAGTGCCAACAGCGAGCGATGGGGAATCTGGCGATAGGTCCCACGAACATAGGCGCGCAGCAGACGGATGGCGGTGTCGAGTGCCTCGGTGATCTCCGCGAAGGCGGGATAGTGGGTCAGGGCGATGGCGGCTGTCGAGGCGGCTTTTCCGGCCAGCCGTTGAATCCGGGCGGCCTGTTTGAGGATGGCTGCGGCTTGAGGTTGGACACTGTCCAGTAGCCGTCGGGGATGGATGGATGCCATGTCATGACCCTCCCTGGGCCGGAATGGTGGCTAGTCGATGCCGCTGGAAGAATTGCCAGATTTCCTGGCTGGCGTCGATGACATGGTACTCCCCGCCCATCAGTTGCCGCACCCGCGGGGGCTGGTAACCGCCCGGCCAGACATGGCCTGCCCCTTCCAGTTGCCACAATACGATCTC
The DNA here is from genome assembly GCA_011620145.1 of Gammaproteobacteria bacterium. Lineage (GTDB taxonomy): Bacteria > Pseudomonadota > Gammaproteobacteria > UBA5335 > UBA5335 > Macondimonas. The sequence continues at coordinate 673 of WOZT01000136.1, forward strand.
CGTGTCACCGGCACAGGGGGACCAGCGCTCGCGCGTCGCCTGCCAGGCTGCGGGTTCATCCGGTGGCGCGTGCCGCACCGTTTCGATCACGGGCTTGTCCGGGCAGTGGGCATAGTCCACCCAGCGCTGGACGGTTTTCTGGCCACTGGGCAGGGGAATCGGCGGCAGGCGACGGCCGGCGAAGGGCAGGATGGGATCGTCCTTGCTCTGGATGTGCATGATGGAGATCGGCGCCTTGGGATGAAACTGGCGCAGGGCCATGGGGCCGGCGACGGTGGCCACCGCGGCAAATTGTGCCGGGGCTTCCGTCGCCAGGCGGTAGGTCATCATGGCGCCGTTGGACATGCCCACCGCATAGACCCGCGTCCGGTCAACAGGAAAACGCTGCTCAACATCCGCCAGCACTCGCAGCAGGAAATCCACATCGTTTGGTCGATCATGCAGGCCGGGCAGGCAGCAAGCGCCGGCATTCCACAGCAGGATGTTGCCCAATGGAGTGCCCATGGGATACACCACAATAATGCCTTCGCGTTTGGCCAAGGGTTCCAGATTGGCCACCTTGCGATAGGTTTCCAGCGAATCAGTGGCCCCATGAATGGCGAGGATCAAAGGCATGGGTTGGGTGGGGGTCGGGGTTGGCAACTGAACTTCGTAGCGCCGCTGCCGATCTTCGTGCATCAGGGTGTAAACACGATGAACGCTGTCGGGTGTAGCCGTGCTTGCTTCGTGTCCCGATGCCTCGGTCGGTTGCGCCGTGACATTGAGGTGTGGCCCGATCAACAGGGTCAGTAACACGAGGCGCAAAGGTCGTAAGCGTTGTTTCATGTCGTGTGCTTATAGTGGTGCTAGTGGTGCGTGTCGGGGTGGCAGGGCTTAGAGGGCGCCTGAGGAAAACAATTCCCGGGCCAGCGCAGATTGGGGGGAAGTCATGGATCGTCGTCGGGTATTGGGCTTGTTGGGATGGGGGCTGATTGCCCCTTATACGCTGAGTTTTCACCGGACGCTGAACGCCGCGACGGATCCGTCCGTCCCCGCGCGTCCGACTGCCAACCGCGCCGTGTTTTCGCTATCGGTGGCCTCGGGCGATCCGTCCCCCACCGGCGTGGTGCTGTGGACCCGCATCGATCCACAGTTCCACCGACCAGGCGAACCTCTGCGTTTCCAGGTAGCCGAGGACCGTGGCTTTCACCGCATGGTGATGGAAGGGGCGGTCGAGGGCAGCCTCATCGGACCGGTGAATGACTACACCGTCAAGGTCGACCTGGATGGCCAGCTCGGCAGCGATGGGCGCTATTACTATCGCTTCCTGTATGCCGATGCGTTGAGCCCAACCGGCCGCTGCCGTACCGCGCCCGCCGCCGGGATGACCCCCAACAAGATCAAGCTGGCCCTGGTCACCTGTCAGGACTATACCAACGGCTATTACACCGCTCTCGGCAAGTTGGCGGCGCGGGACGATGTGGACTTCGTGGTTCATGTCGGCGATTTCATCTACGAGACGGCAGGGGATCCGCGTTTCCAGTCCCTGCCTTTCGCCGATCGCACCATCGTGCTGCCCAGCAACGGCATCGTCGCCCTTGATCTGGCCGACTATCGGCATCTTTACCACACCTATCGCAGCGACCCCGACCTGCAGCGCTGCATGGAAAACCACACCTTCATCATCATCTGGGATGACCACGAAACGGCCAATGACTGTTACTGGGACGCCGCCCGCGACACCCTGGGCGCGCCGGATCATCCCTATACGCTGGACCCCGCCTATGGCAATGATCCGGCGCTGTTGCTGGGCCTGGCCATGGATGCCCGCAAGGCCTGGCTGGAGTTCATTCCGGCGCGGGTCACGGTCAACCCCAGTGCGACTCATCCCCATGATTTCTACAACATCTATCGCCGTTTTGAACTGGGGACACTGGTTGACTTGTTCATGCTGGATGGCCGCAGTTACCGGTCTCCGCATGCCTGCGGCGAAGGTGACATCGGCGAGCGCTATGTGCCGCTGCAGTGCCAGGATTACACCGCCGCCGATCGGACCATGCTCGGGACCGCCCAGCGCGACTGGCTGCTGAGCGGCACACTGGCCTCCCGCGCCCGCTGGCGGGTATGGGGAAACCAGACCCTGATGGCTGCACTCAGCGTGGATCGCATCGGCCGGCGCATTCCCATCAATCTGGATGCCTGGGATGGCTATCAGGCCGAACGCCGCATGCTGGCCGAGGCGATGCGTGACGGCGGCCGGCCCAATCTGGTGGTATTGAGCGGAGATTTCCATTCCCACATCGTGGCCCATCTCAAGGTGGATTACCGTCAGGCCAATAATCAGGATCCCCGCAACGTGATCGGTGCCGAGTTCATGACCACCTCGGTGACCTCCGCTGGCGTGCTGGATTCGATCAACGCGGCGTTGAAGCGCAAGCCACACAGCCCCAAGCTCGACATCCCCATCGGCAATGAACTCGTCGGCGCGATCAATCCTCACATCCGCTTCGCGGATCTGGGCAGCCACGGTTATTCAGTGATGACCTTTACCGATGCCTACGCCGAATGGACGGCCTATGTGGTGGACAAGAACAAGCCCAAAGGCTTTGTGCGCGAGCGGGTATTCCGGCGTCTGCGGACGTTTGCCGACAGCACGGAATTGCGTGAGATGCCGGCCCTGGACGGACTGGACCGCCTGCAGCGCCTCGGTTGACCGGCCATGCCCGGTTCCCACTACATCGGGCGGGCCGACCGGGGAGGGGATGGACGCGCCGAGAGAGAACGGGGATGAGTCGTGATGCGCTCGCGGCGAAGGCTGCCTTGCCAAGATCAGCGGCGGTCTTGACGGGGTGAGGGCGGACTCCCACAGTCCCGCTCCATGGAGATTGAACGGATCGATTGGCGCAAGTTGACATGTGAGCGCCTGGGTGGTCCCCGGGTCGGCGCGTTGCGCTTGGGGCTGATTGCCGACACCCATGGCCCGGTGGCGGAGGATCTGCGGGGGGTGCTGGATCGCTGTCACATTCTTGTGCATGCCGGCGATGTACTGGATGCGCGCGCCCTGGCGTGTCGGGGGTGCAACCGTGCTGTGGTGGCGGTGCGCGGGAACAACGATCGGCCGGCGGGCGCTCCCGATGCCCTGGGGCTGCCTGACGTGCTCGAGTTGATCTTGCCCGGCGGTTGCCTGGTGGTCATCCACGGCGACCGCTACCCAGCTGCCGTGCGGGCCGACCGCTTGCGGCGGGACTTTCCTCAGGCTCGCGCCGTCCTGTGTGGTCATAGCCATCGTATGGGTGTGGATCGCGCGGCGCGGCCCTGGGTACTCAATCCCGGAGCGGCGGGTCGAGTCCGGACCGGCGGCGGGGCGTCGGCCCTTGTATTGTTTGCGTGGAAAACCGAGTGGCGACTGGTGGGCTTGCGGGCACATCCGGGCGGATTGCGCGCATGGCGTTTTTCCGCCACCGTTGCTGGACGCGTTGATGGACTTCCCGGGCCAGCCGATCCCGACTCGCGCCGAATCCCGTGGCCGTGAGCTTGCCCCGGAATGCGCGCCGGCAGTTGGTGCGCTTGAGGGGCGGAAGGTCGAGGCTGCGTTCACATTCCGGCGGTCATGTTGAGTCTGAACCGGTTTCTCCAGGGTCCGCTGCGCTCAAACCCCGGTCTTCGCCGCGCTTTGCAAGGCCGCAGCGACGGCATCGGTGACGCGCTGCAAGGGCAATTCGTCGAGACAGCGGCTGTAGCTGTCGAGCCGCCGCTCGCAGCCTTCCCGCCTGCAGGGCACACAGGACCCAGCGCCTTGCAGCAGCCAGACATTGCCCTGTTGCTGCAACAGCCCGACTTCCTGCCATGGACTGACCGACGGCAGGATATCGGTGCGCGGCCACGGTCCCCACGCCGTCGGACTCGAAGGTCCGAACAATGCGACCGTCGGCGCCCCGCTCAATGCTGCAAGGTGGGTGATGGATGTGTCGGGGCCGACGAAGACGCGTGCCTTGCCGATCAGCCAGCTCAAATCGCCCAGTTGCAATGCGCCGGCAAGGTTATGGGTCACGACGCCGGGGGCTGATGCGGCCAAGGCTGAGGCACGTTCCACTTCCTGGGCATCGCCGCTGCCGCTGATCATGACCTCAAGACCCTGCGCACCGAGCCATTCGACCAGACCCTGCCAGCCGTCTGCCGTCCATTCCTTGTAGCGAAACCTCGGCGCAGGATGCACCACCGCGTAGCGCCGGCTTGCCCAGTCGGCACCCAGGCAGGCGACGAGACGTGCATCGTTTTCAGGTTGCGGTGGTGTGCCGTGCATTTGCAGCGGAATGCCACTGACTTCGGCCAGTCGCAGATATTGCACGACGGTGTGCGCATCGCTATTCGGCAGTTCGGTCCAGCGCCACGACAGCCAGCGTTTCCAGTGATAGCCATCTCCGCCGCGTTGCGGTACGACCGATACGCGCTGTCTGGCGATCCACGTCGAAACAAAGTGCGGACGATCGGCGGACTGGGTACAGAAAGCGAGATCGTAGTGCCGAAACAGTCCCCGCACCTGTGCAAAGGCGCCGCGTTGCGGCAGGACACGCAAGGCATCGAGATCGGGGTTGCCGGCGAGTGCGCCTTCGGTGCCGGTGAACACCAGGGCTTCGATCCGTGCCTGCGGATAGGCGGCGCGCAAGGTGCGGATCAACGGCGCGGTCAGCAGGACATCGCCGATCCGGCGCAGGCAGACCACCGCGATGCGGCCTGGTGCTGGGATCATGGTCTGCGAAAGGGGCGGTTTCAGGGCTGCCTCCGTTTGTCTGGACAATCAAATCTGTTTGGTGAGCAGGAGCGGTCGCCCAACTCAGGTTCCCGTCATCCAAGGCAGCGGGTTGCAGTAAACCTGATCCGGGTTCAGTTGGGCAAGATGTGAGCGCAGCCTGCGCCGCTTGCAGACGTTCCAATGCCGGCGGACGCACGGGGCGTGTTGACGGGCGGGGTTGCAAGGCACAGCGAAACTCCCTTTCGTTTCACTTTCAGCGTCACGATTGATCCATGATTTCATGAGTTGGGCCTGCCTCGATGGCTGAAAGCGCCCGAGCTGATCATGGAAGACAAGCCGGGGCATGAGTCTGGAGCGGGGTTGTACCGTCCGGAGGCCATGTCTAACGAGGCCTCGTGCGACGCGGGTAGATTCGTAGCTCGCCTGGTGGACGCCGGCGGAAGCGCTGGTAATTCCAGAAATACTGCTCCGGATAACGGCGGATCAGTGCCTCGAGCGCATCGCTCAACACCTGGGTGCCGACCTGCGCATCGGGGTCGGCAACCCCCGCTGCAACCTGCTCGAAGTGGATGCGGTATCCCCGGCCCCAGGGCAATCGTTCCGCAAAGCACAGGATGACCGGCACCTTGGCCTTGTGCGCCAGCCGGGCCAGCAGGACGGGGGTATTGGTCAATTGACCAAAATGAGTCACGAACGCGCCACCCACATTGGGATCCTGATCCGGCAACAGTCCGGCCAGTTCCCTGCGCCGCAAGGCGGCCATGAGTGCCCGCACGCCGCCCTGATCTGCGGGTTCGAGGTGCGCTCCCAGGCGCTGGCGCCGCTCGCGGATCCAGCGGTCCAGTTCCCCCTTCTGGGGTCGGTACAAGGCCGTCAAGGGATAGCGGATCGACAGGTAATTGCTCACCATCTCCCAGCAGCCCAGGTGCGGCGTGGCCACGATGGCCCCGCCATGCGCCAGTGCTTCCCCGATCAGCGCCTCACCGCGGGTTTCGCGCACCAGCGCCTGGATCCCCTGCCGGTCAGCGCTCCAGACTTTGCCTGACTCGAATACCAGGCGCCCCAAGTGAGCCATGGCGCGACGACGCAGGCGGCGGCGCCAGGCGGGTGTCTGTTCGGGGAAGCACAGGGCGAGGTTGATATCCACCATGGTGCGCAGGCGCAGCGGTAGAAACGACAAGGCCGCGCCCAGCGCAGCCCCGGTCAGGTGCAACACGGGCAGGGGCAACAGGGCAATGCCACGCAACAGCCCGATGCGGAAATCGGGCAGGCGCCACAACGGGAGCCTCCCCTTTGTCCGGTCCAGACAGCCAATCAAGCAACGCTTGATACGGCTTATCAACGAGCCGCCGGCGCACAGGTGCTCAAGCCGGGCCAAGGGATAACAACTCCTGGTACAGTGCCATCAGGTGACCGGCCATGCGGGTCAGGGTCAATGGCCGTATCGTTGTCCGTCCGGCAGCGCCAATGCGGTCGCGCGTTTTTCGATCGCACAGGGTTTCCATGTGGCTGGCCAGTGCGTGAGTGTCCAGTGCGTCGCACAGCAAACCATTGTCGCCGCTGCGGATCAGGTCCACCGCGCCGCATTTGAAGCTGGTCACCACCGGCAGGCCGCTCGCCATGGCCTCCAGCACGACGTTGGCGAAGGGATCATAGAGGGTCGGCAACACCAGCGCGTCCGCCGCGCCGTACCAGGGCCGCACGTCCTGTTGCCGCCCCACCAGATGCACGCGCGCGCCCACCCCCAGGCGCCCGGCCAGGGCGCGGTAGCGGTTGGCATGCTTGTCCTGCCCTACGGCGATCAGTTGGGCGTCGCGCTGCGGTAACTGCGCCAGGGCCGCAATGGCGCTGCCCAGGTTCTTGCGCTCGAAGCCCGAACCCACGAACAGGAAGACTGGCGCGCTGGCGGGAATGCCCAGCTTGGGGCGGATCTGCGCGGTTTCCCCGAGCAGTGCGTCCGGGCGGAAGTGATCGCTGTCCACGCCGTTGTAGATGACCCGCAGCCGCGCCGGATCAACGCCATATTCCTGTGCCAGCTCGTCGGCGACCATCTGCGAATTGCAGATCACCGCCCGCAGCCGCGGGCTGGCATAGAGCCGGGCCTCCTCCGCCAGTTTGTAGCGGTGGTAGGGGCTGAGCCATTGGCCCAGCGATCCGCGCCAGCCGCGCGCGCGGTTGCGTTCGCGCAGCCACACACGATGCACCCCGCCGCCCGCGCGGTACAGATGGCAGCACGGGATGCGGGTCTGGGACTGGATCAGGTCCGCGTCCAGCGTCGCCAGGGCGTGGCAGGCCGCGCGCGCAAAGCTGGCCTCGCGCCACAGGCGTCCGATGTGGAACGGATCGCAGCGCACCACCGAGACATCCGGTCCCGCCTCGGCGCCGTCCCAGCGCCGGGTCACCACCGTCAGGCGCACCGCATGCTCTCCGAGGGCGCCGAGCATGCGCGCCAGGATGCGTTCGGCGCCGCCGTCGGGTCGGTAGGCGGGATGGACGAAGGCAATGTGCAGTGGGCGGCTCATGGCGGCGGTGGATCCTGCCGGTGCAGCGCATGTTCGAGCACGAAGGCGTATTTCGCAAAAGCGGCCAGCATGGAGGAGGCGGCAATGAGCAGCCCGCGCCAGCCGTCGCGCCACGCCTGCTGCACGATCAGGGTGCGCAGCAGCCGTCCCCAGGGAGACAGCAGCAGCTTGTGGGGTCGGAAACCTTCCCCGCAGGCAATCAAATCCTCGGCCCCGAGGCGTGCGTAGGTCAGGGTGCGCCGCAGGTGTTCATCCAGCGTTTGGTAGGACTCGTGCAGCAGATCCCCTGCCAGGCGATCGGTCGGACCCGCCACTTCCAGGTGTTCATGCACCTGGCCGCCGACCCAGCGGGCGTCGTCGCGTGCCACCAGTCGCAGCCGCCATTCCGGTGTCCATGCGTGGCGCAGCCAAGCGCCCAGGTAGCGGTTGCGCCGATTGAGCCAGTAGCCCCGAATGGGCGGCATTCCTTCGGCAAACAATGCCCGGATCGCGGCGGCCAGATCGGGAGAGAGCGCCTCGTCGGCATCCAGGCTCAGTACCCAGGGCTGGCGGCAGGCCGCCAGGGCGCGATTTTTCTGGGCCGTGAAGCCCGGCCAGTCGGTGATTTCAACGCGGGCACCAAAGCGCTGGGCAATCGCCACGGTGGCATCGGTCGAGCCCGAATCCAGCACCACAATCTCTGCGGCGAGTCCGGCCACGCTCTCCAGACAGCGCGGCAGATTGGCTGCTTCATTGAGGGTAATGACCGCCACCGCGAGGGGCGGGGGCGCCGCGAGCAACGGATTCATGACCGCATTTCTCGCCACAGGGTGCGCAGGTACTTGAACAAAGGGCCGGGGCGCAGGACGGCGGCGGGATGCAGGCGCAGGGCCTGATGAAAATGCCGGCGCGCTTCCTGTTGGCGCCCGGCGCGCGTCAGGGTCCGAAAACACAGCAGATGCCGGTCCGCCTCAAACGCTGGCCGCGCGGCCAGGAAAGGCGCAGGCAGCCGGGTCGGGTCGAACAACAGACCAGCCACCTGCGGACCGGCTTGCAGGAGGGAGTGGGTGTCATGGCGCAGACTCGCCGCATGGCGGTATTTCACCCCCAGTACATCGGGCAGGCTGCGGCTGCGGCCCAGCGCCAGCATCTGTGCAAACAACACGACGTCTTCGTTGTTGCGCAAGGCCTCGGGGTAGCCCAGCCGACAAGCCAGTTCCCGACGCAGCAGCACCGCGCCATGGCTTGGCCCCACCTCTTCGCCGCGCAGAAAAGTACGAAAATCCTGCTGGGGATCGCCGCTCCAAGCTTTTGGAATCAGCGTCTTGCGGCTGCCATCCAGCCGTACTACGGTGTGACCGCCGAACAGCAGATCCACCGGGCCGTGCCGGTTCAGATTCTCCCGCAGTCGGGCGATGGCTTCCGGCAGCAGGGCATCGTCCGCATCCAGGCAAAGCACATAACTGCCGCGCGCCGCAGCCATGCCACAATTGCGCGCTGCGGCTGGGCCGGCGTTGCATTGGGTGAGAACGCGGATACGCGCCGGGTCGCAAGCGGCATAGCGACGGGCCAGGGCGAGGGTGCCGTCTCGTGAGCCGTCGTCCACGACGATCAGCTCCCAATCCGTATCGCTTTGGGCCACCACCGAATCCAGCGCACGCGTCAAAAAGCCCTCGGCCTGATAAGCCGGGACGATCACGGAAATCAACAGGGGGGCATTCGGACTCACGGGAGAGACGGCCGACGAAACCAGAAAGCGGGTGAGTACAGGCCGCCCCAGAACAGGGCGAGATAAGGCCAGAAAATCCATTTGGTGATGTGAGCCTCGCTGCAATTGGCCACCACGAACATCACGAAAACCGCCCATTGCATCAGCAAAAAACGCCCCGGTAGCCGGCCGGTCCGGTAGGCCCACCAACCCCCTCGCGCGCTGAGCACCGCAAAGGCGAGGAACAGGCCCACACCCACCACGCCTGTCGACACCAACAGTTCCAGCCAACTGTTGTGCAAGTGTGTGAATTCGGTGTCGTCTGGTTGACGTGGTAGATCGTTGGCCGCCATCAGTGGCCATACGCTGCCGACACCGACACCGAGCCACGGGGATTCCTGCCAGGTGGACCAGCCCCAGTGCCACAGATGGAGGCGTATCCCCAGAGAGGTATTGGGCGCGTTTTGCCATTGTCCCGATTCAATCGCCTGAAATACAGCGTTTTCCTCGCCGAAGCGAGCGGCAATGTGGGGCCATTGCCCGACCCCAACCGCGACCAGTAGCAGCACCCCGACCGCAATTCCGCCGAGCGCCAGCCCGCGATTTTCAAGGTGGGGACGGGCGATCAATATCGCCGGCAGGGTAGCTGCCAGTCCCGCTGCCACGCCTACCCAGGCGCCCCGTGTCTGGGTGAACAGCAAGCCCACCGTCGTGAGCAGGATGGCCAGGCCCCACAGCGCCACGCGCAGGCGAAAATGTTGCTTGAGCCGATCACCCCAGACATCGTGTGCCAGAAACAACAGCCCCAGCAGCGCGATACCGAAAAATAGCCCGCTGCGCTGAGGATTCATGCCGAAGCGCAGTCGATTCCCCGCCAAGCCATTTTGCCAATAGAGCGGGTAGAGAAAGTAGGGCAGCATGAGGAAGGCAAAGGCGAGGAACAGCACCGCATAGAGGCGACGAATGGCGCGCCAGTCGCCACCCAGCCACCAGGCCACCAGCACAATGAAGCCCAGTTTCACCCACTGCCGCGCGACGAAGAACTGACTGCCCAGCGAACCGGGCACCCAGTGGCTGCCCACCACGCAGGAAATGCCCAGATACGCAGCCCACAACAGCAACAGCCGGAAAATCCCATCCTGCAGCAGTCGGTCCCCGGCCACTCGCCAACTGACCACCAAGACCAGCAGCATCAGCCATTCACCCAGGAGGCACAGGTTTCCGACGTAGGGCGCGTTCTTGTCCAGGGTGAGCATAGCGGCATACAGCGCCAGCCCCGCCAGGCCCACCTGTTCCAGGGCCGGATGGACCGCGCGCGGCTGGGCGCTGGGAAACCACTGGCGAGGGGCGGTCAGATTCATCGTGGACTCAGGGGGGTGGTGCGGCGGGCGGTGCCCGAGGCGGAAAAAGATAGCATTATTCGCCGCCCCGGTTCCGGCCTTGGGCTTGGGTACAATGATGCGATGACGAGGTTGCCGTGACATCCGCCCTGCCCATCACCCCCCTGTTGCCCGAAATCAGCCGCCTGCTGGCTGCGCGCGGCGTCCTGGTGCTGCAGGCGGCGCCAGGGGCGGGCAAGACCACGGCCGTTCCCCCCGCGCTGCTGGACGCTCCCTGGCTGGCGGGGCGGCGCATCCTGATGCTGGAGCCGCGCCGGCTCGCCGCCATCATGGCCGCCCGGCGCATGGCCGCGCAGCGCCATGAAGCGGTGGGCGAGACCGTGGGTTACCGCGTGCGTCTGGAACAACGCATCGGTCCGCGCACCCGCATCGAGGTCGTGACCGATGGCATTTTCACCCGCCTGATCCAGAGCGATCCCGCCTTGAGCGATTACGGCCTGGTGATCTTCGATGAATGCCATGAACGCAGCCTGCAGGCCGACCTGGGGCTGGCGCTGGCGCTCGAGACGCGCGCGGCCTTGCGGGCGGATCTGCGGCTGCTGGCGATGAGCGCCACGGTGGCAGGCCAGGCCCACGCCCGCCTGCTGGGGGATGCCCCGGTCCTGGAATGCCCCGGGCGAGCGTATCCGGTGGCGCTGCATTATGCGCCCGGCCCGGTATCGGCGCCGGGCCGGGCGGCAGCGGCGCAGCGGGTCGCCGCCGTGCGGCGCGCGCTCACCGAAACCGATGGCGGCATTCTGGTCTTCCTGCCCGGCGTCCCCGAAATCCGTCATCTCGCCACCGATCTGGAACAGGCCGATCTGGGCGCCGCCGTGCGGATCCTGCCGCTGTATGGTGACCAGGCGCCGGAGGCGCAGGAAGCGGCCCTGATGCCCGCTCCCGCCGGGGTGCGCAAGCTGGTGCTGTCCACCGCCGTGGCCGAAACCAGCCTCACGCTGGCGGACATCACCACCGTCATTGATACGGGCTGGTCGCGCACCGTGCGCTTCGATCCGGCGCGGGCAATGGAGCATCTGATCACCGTGCCGGTGTCCCGCGCGGCAGCCGACCAGCGCGCGGGCCGCGCCGGGCGCCAGGGACCGGGAGTCTGTTACCGCCTGTATGCCGAGTCGGCCTACGACCGGGCCCCGGCGCAGGACGAACCGGAGATACGCCAGGCCGACCTGGCTGGACTGGCGTTGGAGCTGGCGGTGTGGGGTGTCGCCGACCCGCTCGCCCTGCGCTGGCTGGACGCCCCGCATCCGGCCCGCTTTGCCCAGGCCCGCGCGCTGCTGCGCGCCTTGGCGGCCCTGGACGGGCACAACCGGATCACGCCCCACGGCCGCGCCATGGCCCAACTGGGCGTGCATCCGCGCCTCGCGCATCTGCTGCTGCGAGCCCGCGCGGCGGGGCAGGGGCGTTTGGCCTGCCGGGTCGCCGCCGTTGTGGAGAGTCGCGACGCCCTGCGCCAGACCCAGGCGGCGCCTTCGGTGGACCTCCATGATCGACTCGCCTTGTTTGATGCCTCGACCGGGGGTGCTGCGGCCTCGCTGCGGCGTTTGGCGGACCAGTTGGCGCGGCGACTGGGGGAATCGGGCGCGGTTGAGGCGCCACGGGATGCGGATACCGTGGGTGAACTGGTGGCCTGGGCTTACCCCGAGCGCATCGCCCAGCGCCAGGGGCCGGGGGTGTACCGCCTGGTGTCGGGCCGGCGCGCGCGGCTCGATCCCGGCGATGCGCTGGCGGGCGCGCCTTATCTCGCCGTGGCGCGGCTGGAAGGAGGCGACACCGAGGCGCGCATCCATCTGGCGGCGCCCCTGTCGGAGGCGGCCCTGGTCGCGGTGGCCGGTGAGCGCATGACAGAGGAAACCGCGGTCGCGTTCGATGCGGCGCTGAATGGCATGGTCGCGCGGCGCCGACAGTGTCTGGGCGCGCTGGTGCTGCGGGAAACGCCACTTCCCAAGCCCGCTGCCGCGGACCTGCTTGCGGCCTGGATCGCATGGCTGTCGGGCGCCGGCTGGGAACGGCTGCCCTGGACCGGGGAGGCCGGCCGGCTGCGCGCGCGCCTGGCCTGCATGGCGCGTCTGGAGCCGGCGGGCGGCTGGCCGGAGATGGATGATATGGCCTTGCGGGAAGGACTGGCCGCTTGGCTGGGGCCCTACCTCGCGGGCATCACGCGCCTGGCCCAGATCGACGAGAACCTGTTGCAGGCTGCCCTGTCCGCCACCCTGCCGGCCGGTGGCCGCCAGCGGTTGGACCGGGCCTTGCCGACCCATTTCCCGGCGCCCGGCGGCAGCCGTGTGGCGATTGATTACGCCCAAGATCCGCCCGTGCTGGCCGTTAAATTGCAAGAGCTGTTCGGCGTGCGGGAAACGCCCCGTCTGGCGGATGGCCGGCTGCCGCTGGTGGTGCACCTGTTGTCCCCGGCCGGGCGCCCGCTGGCGATCACGGCGGATCTTTCCAGTTTCTGGCAACAGGCCTATCCCGAGGTGAGAAAGCAAATGCGCGGACGCTACCCCCGACACCCCTGGCCCGATGATCCGCTGAACGCCGTGCCCACGGCCCGGGTCAAGCCCAGGATCGCGCCATGAACGGTCGCGAGACGGCTGGCTCGGCGATGCTTCTGCCGGATTACGCGGGGGGCAGCCTGCTCAATCTCATGGCCAGCATCGAGGCCGCCTGTGGTGGGCCGGGACGCGGCTATGCGCCCCTGCGCCAGGCGCCGCCGGAACTCGGCACGGTGCGTCATCTGGTGCTGCTGGTGGTGGACGGCATGGGCGAGGTACTGCTTCAGAGCGGACCGGCGGGGGCCTTCATGCGCGCGCACCAGCGTGGCGTCATGACCTCGGTGTTCCCGACCACCACCGCCAGCGCCATCACCACCGTGCTGACCGGTCTCGCGCCCGCCGCCCATGGCTTGACCGGCTGGCATCTGTATGCCGGTGAACTGGACCAGGTGATTGCGCCGCTGCCCTTGTGGGCGCGCGGCAAGCGCCATCCCGATGCGCACGCGGAACGCTGGTGCAAACAGGTGTTCGTCGCGGATCCCCTGGCCGATCGGCTGGCGCGGGAGTGCCATGTGGTGTCGCCCTGGTTCATCTGCGATTCGCCCTATAACCTCCATCACACCGGAAAGGCGGAGCGCTGGCCTTACCGGGGGCTGGACGGCCTGTTCGAAACCCTGGAAAAGCTGCTGCGCCAGGCCGACGCCCCCACTTACACCTACGCCTATTACGGCGAGATCGACCGCCTGGGCCATGAATTCGGCATCGGCAGCCCCCAGGTCGCCGCCGAGCTGGCCGCGGTCGACCAGGCGCTGGAGGCGTTTGCCGGTCGCGTTCGCGGGCTGGATGTGGGCGTGGTGGCCACCGCCGACCATGGTTTCCTGGACAACCCGCCGTCGCAGCAGATCCAACTGGCCGACCACCCCCAACTCGCCAACGCACTCTATCGCCCGCTGTGCGGCGAGCGGCGGCTTGCCTACGCCTATGTGCGGCCCGAGCGCCAGGCGGACTTCAAGGCCACCTTGGCGCGCGAGCTGGACCGTTGCGTCACGGCGGTGGACCGCGACACGGTATTGGCCGAGGGCTGGTACGGGCCGGGACCCGCGCATCCCCGGCTGGCCGAGCGGGTGGGGGAGCTGGTACTGGTGATGCAGGCGCCCTGGGTCATCATCGACCAGGTGCCCGGCGAGCGCCCCCATGACCAGGTCGGCGTCCATGGCGGCGTCAGCGCGGCGGAAATGCAGAT
>WOZT01000133.1:0-11376 GCA_011620145.1 Gammaproteobacteria bacterium
GCATCGGCGCGGTGCTGAGCAAGGTGCTGGTGCTGGGGCTGATCATCCTGTTCATCCAACGCCGTCCGCAGGGCCTGTTTGCCTTGCGCGGCCGCTCCGCGGAGGCATGAGCTGATGACCGTATTCAGTCATTCCGTCGCGGGCGCCTTGCCCGGCGCCTCGGATTCGATCCGTCCGATGATCTTTGGCCCGCGGGGCTGGGCGATATTCGGGACGGTGGTGGTGTTGCTGGCGGGCGGGATTCCCCTGCTCAATCTGATCCTGCCGGTAGACAGCCCGCTGCATGTGCCCGACTACCTCATTCCCCTGCTGGGCAAGTTCGCCTGCTACGCCCTGGTGGCGCTGGCCATGGACCTGATCTGGGGCTATTGCGGCATCCTGAGCCTGGGCCACGGCGTGTTCTTCGCCCTGGGTGGCTACATCATGGGCATGCACCTGAGTCTGTCCGCAGCCCAAGCCGGGCTCTACCGCACGGCGTTTCCGCCCTTCATGGAGTTCATGCAGCGCGACAGCCTGCCGTGGTTCTGGGCCGGCTTCGGCCATCCGGCCTGGGCGCTGCTGATGCTCTTGCTGGTGCCCGGTCTGCTCGCCTTCGGTTTCGGTTACCTGGCGTTTCGTTCGCGTATCAAGGGGGTCTACTTCTCCATCATCACGCAAGCCCTCACCTATGCCGCGATGCTGCTGTTCTTCCTGAACGAGACCGGCCTTGGCGGCAACAATGGGCTGACCGACTTCAAGATTCTGCTGGGATTTTCGCTGCAGGAGCCCACGACACGCGCGGCACTCTACGGCATCACGGTGGCGAGCGTGGCCGCTGCCTATGTGCTGTGTCGCTACCTGGTGCGTGCCAAGGTGGGCCGGGTACTGGTAGGGGTGCGTGATGCCGAGAACCGGCTGATGTTCCTGGGCTACAACCCACTGCACTACAAACTGTTCGTGTGGACGCTGTCGGCCTTGCTGTGTGCCATTGCCGGCGCGCTCTATGTCCCCCAGGTGGGCATCATCAATCCCGGCGAACTGCAGCCGGCCAATTCCATCGAAATGGCCATCTGGGTTGCAGTGGGCGGACGCGGTACGCTGGTCGGCGCCATGCTCGGCGCGCTGGTCATCAACGGGGCCAAAAGCTGGCTCACGGCGGCGTACCCGGATTTGTGGCTGTTCTTCCTGGCGGCCCTGTTCATTGCGGTGACGCTGTGGCTGCCCGGCGGTTTGCTGAGTCTGCTCAATGGACGGCGGGGAGGGAAAGCCTGATGCGCCTGCCGGCTTGGCTACAGAATCGTACCGCCGTCGAGGCCGCCCCGCCGCCCCGCGACCTGGCGCATCGCCTCGAGACGGGTCGTGGCGTGATCCTCTATATGGAAGGCGTGAGCGTCAGCTTCGATGGCTTCAAGGCGCTGAATGATCTCTCGCTCTATATCGATGAGGGGGAGTTGCGCTGCATCATCGGCCCCAATGGCGCGGGCAAGTCCACCATGATGGATGTCATCACCGGCAAGACCCGCCCGGATACGGGCAGCGTGTGGTTCGGCCAGACGCTCGACTGTCTGCGCCGCGAACCCTGGGAAATCGCTGCCGCCGGGGTGGGGCGCAAGTTCCAGAAGCCGACCGTGTTCGAGCAGCTCAGCGTGCTGGAAAACCTGGAAGTGGCGATGCAGGCCGACAAGCGGGTGCGCATCAGTCTGTTCGCCCGCCCCACTCCGGCGCAGCGACAGCAACTGGACGAAGTGTTGACGCTGATTGGCCTGTCGGGTGAGCGCGATCGCCTGGCCGGTCTCATCTCCCATGGCCAGAAGCAATGGCTGGAAATCGGCATGCTGTTGATGCAGAACCCGCGCGTGTTGCTGGTGGACGAACCGGTGGCGGGCATGACGCCCGGCGAAGTGGAACGCACGGCGGAGTTGCTCAATGCCCTGGCGGGCAAGCATTCCGTGATCGTGGTGGAGCATGACATGGCCTTCGTGCGCGCCATCGCTCGCAAGGTGACGGTGCTGCACCAGGGCAGCGTGCTGGCGGAAGGCAGCATGGATCAGGTCCAGGCCGATCCGCGTGTCCAGGAAGTCTACCTGGGCGAGGTGGTGGCATGAGCGCCGCGCCCCTGCTCCGGCTCGCCGGTCTCAATCAGGCCTATGGGCAAAGCCACATCCTGCATGACATCGACCTGGATGTTCCGGAAGGTTCCTGCACCTGCGTCATGGGGCGCAACGGCGTGGGCAAGACCACGCTGATGCGGGCCATCATGGGCCAGTTGCCGATTCGCAGCGGCCAGATCCTGTTCGAGGGCAGCAATCTCGCCGGGCAGTCGGCCTATGAGCGCGCCCGACGCGCCATCGGATTTGTGCCGCAGGGGCGGGAGATCTTCCCGCGCTTGTCGGTGGAGGAGAACCTGCAGATCGGCCTGCCCGCCGCCCGGGCGCGGGGTCGCGGTATCCCCGAACGCATCTACGAACTGTTTCCGGTGCTGCGCGACATGCGTCTGCGCCGCGGCGGGGATCTTTCGGGAGGCCAGCAACAACAACTCGCCATTGGCCGCGCGCTGGTGTTGCGGCCCCGCTTGCTGATTCTCGATGAACCCACCGAAGGCATCCAGCCCAACATCGTCGCCGACATCGGCAGCATCATCCGTCGTCTGAATCGCGAGGAGGGTCTGACCGTGGTTTTGGTGGAACAAAAGCTCGCCTTTGCCCGCAGCACGGCCTCCCATTTCCATATTCTGGAGCGGGGTCAGGTGGTTGCGGGTGGCATCATCGATGGCCTGACCGACGCCGTGGTGCAGGCTCATCTGAGCGTCTGAACGGCGGCCTCTGAATCGCGTCTTCAAAGGCCGCTCTTGCCCTTTCGGTCAGGCAGGCTTGCGGGCCTGGAAAATCCCGTAGTGCCACAGGCCCTGGTTGAGCGCTTTCCACTGGCGGTGCACGGCACGAATGTTGCCGTCCTGGGCCTTGGTTCGGATGCGCAGGAACATCAACAGCTTGGCGCCCCAGCGCGATAGTACGGCGTACTGGTAGAGCCGCTTGGCGGAAGGACGGATGTTGTCGCTGGCATCCTGCATGTGGATGTCGGTGAATCCGACCTGTTCCAGCGCCGCCTTGAACGCGCCGCTGTAGCCGAAGGCCTTGACGCTCCAGCCGGAAGCCCATTCGTCCATGAGTTGCTGCTGTTCAGGGGTATAACGATCGCGGGCGGCGAAGAAGTCCGCCAGGATCAGCCGGCCGCCGGGCTTGAGCACGCGATAGGCCTCGCGCACGAAATCGGCCTTGTCCTCGGCGTGGCAGACCGATTCCACTGCCCAGACCACGTCGAAGCTGGCATCGGGATAGCCCGTCGCGGTGAAGTCGCGCCGCTCGAAGTTCACCTTGTCGGCCACCTTGTGGCGCTGCGCATTTTTGTTTGCTTCATCAACCTGGTGGGGGGTGATGGTGATACCGGTGACCCGCGCACCCTTTTCCCGCGCCAGCCAGATGGCGCTGCCGCCCACGCCGCAGCCGGCATCGAGCACGGTGTCCTGCGCCGTGATGCCGGCGCGCTCGGCCAGAACCTGGTTTTCCCGCAGCAAGGCGTCAGAGACTCCCTTGGTGGTTTCGTCCCAATAGCCAAAGTGCAGGGCCATGCAGCGGTCCAGCCGCCATAGCATCCGGTAGTCGATCTCGCTCTCATCGTAGTATTTGATGATGGATGCTTCGTAGTCCTTGCTGGTCGGCTGGCTCATGGCCGGCTCCTTCTGTCGATCCTTCGGGCGGTCAAAATTGCCCGCAAACGGGCGCGATTGCAAGACGATGGCCGCATTTTCAGGCGGGTCCGATGCTTTCATCAAGATAGGTCACCCCGGGCAATTCGGCGTTGCGAATCGCCTGGCGCAAGATGTCGATCGCAGCCTGCCGGGGAAAACTGCGGCGCCAGGCCAGGGCCACCCGGCGCTGAGGCGGTTGGCCCTGGAACGGCTTGACCCGCAGCAGGCTCTCCGCCAGTGGGGAGCTCAGCGCCGCCGTGAGGGGCAGCACGCTCACCCCCAGCCCGCTCGCGACCATTTGGCGCAGGGTTTCCAGGCTGGTGCCCTCGAAACCGCGCAGACGATGGTCTTGGCCGTTGTCCTGGATGCAGTCGGGGCAAGCCTCGATCACCTGGTTGCGGAAGCAATGGCCTTCTCCCAGCAGCAGCACGTCTTCACCGGCCAGATCCTGCGCGCCAATGGCATCGCGCTCGCGCCACGGATGCAGGGGCGGGGTGATCACCACAAAAGGCTCGTCATACAGCGCCCAGGTGCGGATCTGAGGGTGATGGAAGGGCAAGGACAGAATGACGATATCCAGCGCGCCCTGGCGCAGGCGCTCAGCCAGCACGGCGGTGTAGTTTTCCTCGATCATCAGCGGCATCTCGGGCGCCAGGCGCGTGAGCGGACCGATCAGCCGGGGCAGCAGGTAGGGGCCGATGGTGTAGATCGCGCCCAATCGCAGCGGGCCGAGCAAGGGATTCTTGCCTTCCCGGGCAAGCTGCGTGACGACCTGGGATTCTTCCAGCACGGTGCGGGCCTGCGCGATGATGCGGGCGCCGATGGCGGTCGGTGCGATCTCATTGCGGTTGCGCTCGAACAGTGCCACGCCAAGCTCATCTTCCAGCTTGCGCACCGCCACGCTCAAGGTCGGCTGGCTGACGAAGCAGCGCTCCGCGGCGCGGCCGAAATGCCGCTCTTGGGCGAGGGCAACGATGTAGCGCAGTTCGGTGAGGGTCATGCACTTGCCTCAGGCCGATTCACCGGCCTCGATCAGCCAGTCCCGCGGGCGCAGGTAATCGCGCGTGAGCACGGCTTCTGGGCTGTCGGGATCCGCGTGCCAGTCGTAGGTCCAGCGCGCCAGAGGCGGCAACGACATGAGGATGGATTCGGTGCGTCCGCCCGATTGCAGGCCGAACAGCGTGCCACGGTCATAGACCAGGTTGAACTCCACATAGCGGCCGCGGCGATAGAGCTGGAAGGCCCGCTCGCGTTCGCCATAGGGGGTGTCCTTGCGGCGCGCCAGGATCGGCGCGTAGGCGGGCCAGAAGTGATCCCCCACTTGGCGCAGCAAGGCGAAACAGCGCTCAAAACCGCCTTCGTTGAGGTCATCGAAGAAAAGCCCACCCACGCCACGGGTCTCGGCGCGGTGCGGCAGGTAGAAATAGCGATCGCAGGCGCTCTTGAAGCGATCATAGGCATCCGGCGCATAGTCAGCGCAGGCGGCTCGGGCGGTGCGGTGCCAGTGCAGCACATCCTCGTGCACCGGGTAATACGGGGTGAGATCGAAGCCGCCGCCAAACCACCATATCGACGCCGCGTCGGGCCGTTCGGCCACGAACAGGCGCACGTTGGCGTGGGTGGTGGGGACATGGGGATTGCGCGGGTGGAACACCAGCGATACCCCCAGGGCCTGGAAGGCGCAGCCCGCCAGTTCGGGTCGCTGGGCCGTCGCCGAGGGTGGCAACTGGCCGCCCAGTACATGGGAGAAGTTGATGCCCGCCTGTTCCATCACGGCGCCCTCGCTGAGCACGCGGGTCTGTCCGCCGCCGCCCCCGGGCCGGGTCCAGCAATCCTCGCGAAAACGCGCGCCGTCCTCGACGCCTTCCACGGCAGCGCACAGGCGCGCCTGCAGGTCCAGCAGATAGTTTCGTACCGCTGCGATATCGGGTTGTTGGCTTGTCATGGCATGGTCCTCGGGGGCGCGCCGGGTCGCAGGCAGCGTCCGCTGATCAAATCGAAAATGGGTGTGGGGCCGGTCAGATCGCCCAGCGGACCGGGCAACAGCGGTAGCGCGCCAAACGCGCGGCGTATGCCCAAAGGTGAGCGGCAGGGCACCCGGCCGCTGCGGTTGGCGCTGGTGGAGACCAGGGCGCCGCCGAAGGCCCGGCACAGAGCCGCCGCCGGTGCATGGGCCGTCACCCGCATGGCCAAGGTGTTTCGTCCCCCGGTCAACAGCGGGTCGAGTTTCGCTCGGGCGGGCACGATCCAGGTCACCGGCCCCGGCCAGCTCTGGGTGAGCCGGCTGTGTTGATCTGCGGTCAGCGGGGCCATGAATGGCGCCAATTGAGTCAGGTCCGCCGCCAGGAGGATCAGTCCCTTGTCCGCCCGCCGTGCCTTGAGCGCCAACAGATGCTGCAGGGCGGTGGGCTGCAGCGGGTCGCAGCCCAGTCCATGGACGCCTTCGGTGGGATAGCCGATCACGGCGCCGGCCCGCAGCAGTCGCGCCGCCCGGCGCAGTTGCTGCGGGGTCGGCGAGACCGGATCAGCCGGTCGCGCTGGCATCGGCCGGGAGGGCGTCCTCGGCTGGGGCCGTGTAGCCGCATTCCTTGCGCGGGCAGACTTTCTCGGTGCCGCGCCGCTTGGTGGTCTTGAGGGTCAGGATGGGCCAGTTGCACTGCGGGCAGGGTTCCGCCAGGGGCGGGTTCCACACGGCATACTTGCAGGCCGGATAGCGGTTGCAGGAATAGAACAGCTTCCCGTAGCGCGACTTGCGTTGCAGCAAATGACCTTCGTTGCACTCGGGGCAGGTCACCCCGGTCTCGCGGGGTTTCTCCAGCGGTTCGATGTGCTTGCAGGTGGGATAGGCGCTGCAGCCCAGGAACTTGCCATAACGGCCCTGGCGCTGCACCAGGCCCGCGCCGCATTCGGGGCAGTTGCGGCCTTCGACCAGCTCCGGCGGCGCATCATCGGCCTTGTCTTCCAGATTGCGGGTGTAATCGCATTCCGGATAGCCGCTGCAACCCACAAAACGTCCGCGACGGCCCAGCCGGATGGTGAGCGGCTTCTCACACTTCGGACAGGTTTCTTCCAGGGTCTCGGTGGTGACTTCGGCGCGGGAGACGTTTTCCAGCGTCTCATCCACGCGATTCTTGAACGGGCCCCAGAAATCCTCCAGCACCGGCACCCATTCCCGCTCGCCGCGGGAGACGGCGTCGAGCTGGTCCTCCAGTCGGGCGGTGAACTGGTAGTCCACGTACTGGGTGAAGTGCTGGGTCAGGAAGCGATTGACGATGCGGGCGACATCGGTGGGCATGAAGCGCTTGCGATCAAGCACCACATATTCCCGGTCCTGCAAGGTCGAGATGATACTGGCATAGGTTGACGGCCGGCCGATGCCGAATTCTTCCAGTGCCTTGACCAGGGTGGCTTCGGAAAACCGGGGCGGCGGCTCGGTGAAATGCTGGTCGGTCTCGATTTCCTCCAGGGGAATCGATTCCCCTTCGGCGATGGCCGGCAACTCGCGGTTCTCGTCTTCATCGCTCTGTTCGTCGCGGCCTTCCTGATAGACCGCCATGAAGCCCGGATGAACCAGGGTCTGGCCGGTGGCACGGAAGCGGCCGGCATCGCCCGCCGTCAGGGTGATGGCCACCGTGTCGAAGGTGGCGTGGGTCATCTGGCAGGCCACGGTGCGCTTCCAGATCAGCTCGTACAGCTTGGCCTGATCGGGTGTCAGGATGCGCCGCAGGGCCTCGGGATCGCGCTGCACCGAAGTGGGTCGGACCGCTTCATGGGCTTCCTGGGCATTCTTGGCGCGTGTTTTGTAGGTGCGGGGCTGGGCGGGAAGCTGATCGGATCCATAGCGTTCGGCGATGAACGCGCGGATTTCCTGCACCGCCTCCTGGGCCAGCGCCACCGAATCGGTTCGCATATAGCTGATCAAGCCCACCTGCTCGCCACCCAGATCCACCCCTTCATAGAGTTGCTGGGCGATCTGCATGGTGCGCTTGGCGGTGAAGCCCAGCTTGCGGGCCGCTTCCTGCTGCAGGGTCGAGGTGATGAACGGGGCGGTCGGATTGCGGCGTTTTTGCTTGCGCTCGACCCGCTCCACCTGCAGTTGCCCTTGCGCGCCGGCCAGCAATTGGTTGCGCACCTCCGCGGCGCGCGCGGCATCGACAATGGAGAACTGCTCGATCTTTTCCCCGCCGAATTCAACCAGTCGTGCCGGGAAGCGGTGCGACGCCTTGGCCAGCCGGGCCTGTACGGTCCAGTATTCACGGGCCTCGAAACGCTCGATTTCTTCCTCGCGCTCGACGATCAGTCGCAACGCCGGGCTCTGCACCCGGCCTGCCGACAAGCCGCGGCGTATCTTGCGCCAGAGCAGGGGGGAGAGATTGAAGCCCACCAGGTAATCCAGCGCCCGCCGTGCTTGCTGGGCATTGACCAGGTCGGTGGAAATGCCGCGGGGGTTTTGCATGGCCTCGCTCACGGCCCGCTGGGTGATCTCGTGGAACACCACGCGGCGCACCGGCTTGTCCTTGAGCAGACCGCGCTCGGCCAGCAGTTGCTGCAGATGCCAGGAGATGGCCTCGCCCTCGCGATCCGGGTCAGTGGCGAGATAGACGGTGTCCGCTTTCTCGAGCGCCTTGGCGATGGCGTCCAGGTGCTTGCTGCTGCGGGCGATGGGCTGGTATTTCATGGCAAAGCCATGCGCGGGGTCCACCGCTCCTTCCTTGGGTACCAGGTCCCGCACATGCCCGTAGGAGGCCAGGACCTGGTATTCCTTGCCCAGGTATTTGTTGATGGTTTTGGCTTTGGCGGGGGATTCGACGATGACGAGGTAATGGTTCATGAGGGGCGTTCTGGGATGACTGGGGTCCCCAACAGGGACGGCTGGGGCGCGCCCCGAGGCGGAGCGGCCGGAAGCAGCGGATCAATGGAACAGGCCGACCTGTTCCTCGAACATGTAGTCCTCCATCCAGGCATACGGCCCTTCCTGGCCGGGCATGTTGAACAGGACCATCAGCACGACCCACTTGACCTGTTCCAGGTCGATGTCGTCTTCCTCGAGCGCCATGATGCGTTCAATGACGATCTCGCGGTGCAGGGGGCTCAGAATGCCGTTTTGCGCCAGGTAAAGCAGCAGGCCACGTGTCTCGGTATCGAGGCGCTCCATTTCCCGTTCGGAGAAAACCCGGATCGACTGCTCCTGTCCCGCAGGCTCGCATTCAGGGCGTTCCCGATGGGCAGCCAAGGCGTCCAGCCACTCGAAGGCTTTGTGGATTTCCCCGTCCTGGAAGCCGGCGGCTTCCAATTCTTCCGTCAGGTTGTCCCGGTCGGTATCCAGATCCGCTTCCTCGTCCATGTAGTGATCGAACAAGTAGATCAGCACATCGAGCATGCTTTCTTTCATTCATTCTCCCCGTCATTGGCTCAGCCGGCCATAGCGACCGCCGGGCAGGGCCTCCACGAGGCCCTGTAATTCCATGGCGAGGAGCATGGAGGAAAGCATCTGCGCCGTCAATCCAAGCCGTTCCACCAGTTCATCCACGGTGACCGGCGTGTAACCCATGGCATTCAGAAGGGTTCTGGTTTCTTCAGGGATCTTGGTTGGGCGCGAGTGGGCCTCATCCGCGGGCGGGGATTGCTGCGCGCGCGCCGCGGCGAGGCTGGCGGGAAGTTCTTCCAGGATGTCCGCCACCGACTCCACCAGCTTGGCGCCCTGTCGGATCAGGGCGTGGCAGCCGCGGGCCAGTGGGTTGTCGATGCTGCCCGGAATGGCGAACACCTCGCGACCCTGCTCGGCCGCCAGCCGCGCGGTAATCAGGGAGCCGCTGCGCGGGGCTGCTTCCACCACCAGGGTGCCCAGGCTCAGGGCACTGATGATGCGGTTGCGGCGCGGAAAGTGGGCCGGCAGGGCAGGCGTGCCGGGCGGCCATTCACTCACCAGCGCCCCCTCCGCAATCAGTTGTTCGGCCAAGGCGGCATGGGTGCGGGGATAAACGGTATCCAGCCCGGTCCCGCAGACGGCGACGGACAAGCCGCCGGCTTCCAGCGCGCCGCGATGGGCGGCGGCATCGATGCCGACCGCCAGACCACTGACCACCACCAATCCGCAACGGGTGAGATCCGCCGCAAAACGGCTGGCCAGTCGTCGCCCACCCGTGGTGGGATTACGGCTGCCCACCACGGCCAGGGCGGCCTGGGTCAATGCTTCCGGATCGCCCCGCACAAACAACAGCGGCGGCGCATCTGCCAGGGTGGCGAGCAGGGCGGGATAGGCGGGCTCCCCCAACCGCAGCAGGTGGTGTCCCGGTTGTTCCAGCCAGCGCAAGTCGGTTTCGACCAAGGGCCAGTTCGGCGTGCGCAGCAGAGCCACGATCGCGGCGGGCAAGCCTGCCTGGACCCACTCGGGCCCGCCTGCGCTGAGAACGCCATTGCAACTGCCGAAATGAGCGACCAGTCGCTGGAAGGTGATGGGGCCAATCCCCGGCATCCGCAGCAGGGCGAGCGCGGCAGCCTGTTCCTGCTCGGCGCTCCTGTCCCCGCTCATGGCGGATTGGCAACTCGATCACCCACCGAGATGCTGCGGGTGCTGCGCACGATCAGTGCCTGGCTGAAGCCTTCGAAAACCCGAAATACGAGGACTTCACCAATGATTTCCTCGGGAAGATCCACCTTTCCGCCGCGCACCGGATCTGGAATTCGGATGCCACTGCGGTAAATCGTGAGCACATGACCGATCTCCAGCCCCTCCCGACTGCCCAGGCCCAAGGTGACGGATTGGTATTGGCCGGTTTGGGAAATGGCATTGGAGAGCAGGAGAATCCGACCCGAAATCGGCTGGCCGGGCGCGCGCGGCAAGAGGTCGGGTGTAATGAGTGCTTCCGGGGCGGGCAGCAGGCGATCTTGCGCGCGCATTTCCCGCCGGCTTTGGGTGATCACGGCTTTCGCCGGATCGCCCGACTGGATCAGCCGAATCATGCCCAGAACTTCCACCTGGTAGCCGAGGTGTTTTCCGGTATCGGGGTTTTTCAGCGCCACGCCCTGCTTGTCAACAACCTGGAAGCTTGTTCCGGCGGGAGCGTCGGTGCCACGGATATACACATGGTCTCCGACGCCCATGATGAGCTGTTCAGCGTTGACCGGTCCCAGCAGATAAGGGGCTTTCTTGAGGGTCTTGATGTCGACCGGCGCGGTTTCGGCAAGGAAGGGGGCGATGCGCTCATAGGGCAAGGCCGGAATGGCTTCCTCCAGCGGCTCGCGCCTGACTTCCGGAGACAGGCGGTGGACAGGCAGCGGGGGCTCGACGGGCTGCAGCATGGTTTGGCCGTTGATCACGGCCACCTCGAGGATATCCCCTGGATAGATGCGGTGTGGATTGCGCACCTGGGGATTGGCGTGCCACACCTCGGGCCAGCGCCAGGGATCCCGCAGGAAGCGTGCAGAGATGTCCCACAGGGTGTCACCCTTGCGCACGGTATAGCGCAGCGGGCGGTCGGATCGCCAGACCACTGGCGATGCCTGCGCGGGCGATACGGCGGCAGGTTCGCCCAAGGGCGTGGCTTGTGCGGAGGGAGGTGGCGTGCGCAGATCGGCGGGAGCCAAGGGCGCTCGCGGCGGCTCGGCGACGTGCGGCGCGGTGGCGCAGGCGGCCAGCAACGTCGCCA
>WOZT01000133.1:11476-14725 GCA_011620145.1 Gammaproteobacteria bacterium
AACGTCGCCAGAGATCCCGTAATCAGGCCGGCGAGCGGCCGTGGCAGTTTCAGGATGAACACAGGCCCTCTCTTGCGTACTCACTCCCCGTCCAGAACAGGGGGTATAATGAAACCCATTCACGGCTCCGGATGTCGGTCACGACCACGGGATGCCGATAAGGTTAACGACGCAATCGCCGCCGACTTTACGAAACGCCATGGCCATACTCGACATCCTGCATTTTCCCGATCCCCGCCTGCGCCGCCGGGCTGCTCCGCTGGGGGCAGTGGACGATGCCCTGCGCCGCATGCTGGACGACATGCTGGAAACCATGTACGCCGCCAAGGGCGTTGGCCTTGCCGCCACGCAGGTGAATATCCATCTGCGCATGCTGGTGGCGGACGTCTCCGATGATCGCGACCAGCCCCTGTTTCTGGTCAACCCGGAAATCATCGCCCGCGATGGGCTTCAGGAAAGCGAGGAAGGCTGTCTATCGGTGCCGGGATTTTATGAGCCGGTGACCCGCGCGGAGCAGATCCGCGTGCGCGCCCTGGGGCGTGATGGCCAGCCGCTGGAGCTGGAAACGGATGGCCTGCTCGCAGTCTGCATCCAGCATGAGATCGATCATCTGGATGGCAAGCTGTTCGTGGATTACCTCTCCGAAATCAAGCGCCAGCGGATTCGCAAGAAGCTGATCAAGAGCCAGCGTGCCGCGGAACCTGCCGGCGTGGCCGGTTGATGCATGGTGGATTGATTCCATCAATGTGTGGTCCGGCAATCAGCTTTATCAGCCGCTTGCGTTCAGAATGACCGTTCGCCACGCCCCGCTCGCGGTACAAGGGGTGCCGTCCGCGATGACCTGCGGCCATGATCCGCTGTTTGCCCTGCAGTGAGCGGGCTCTGTCACCAAATCCCCGGTTCTCCATTTAAATTCAATCAAGCCCAATATTGTCGAGGCATCCCTTGCGACCGCGCCGCGGCTCCGGCTTGTCCCGGTCCCTAACCTCAACCCCGGTCTGTCTGCTTGAACCAGCCCTTACGTATCCTCTTTGCCGGAACGCCCCAATTTGCCGTGCCGACGCTGGACGCCCTGGCGAACAGCGGGTATCCCCTCGTTGGCGTCTATACGCAGCCTGATCGACCGGCGGGTCGGGGCCGCCAATTGCAAGCTTCCCCGGTCAAGCGCCGTGCCCAGGCGCTGGGACTGCCTGTGTTCCAGCCCGAGCGCCTGAAGGATGCGGACACCCAAGCCCAGCTGGCGCAGCTGGCCCCTGATCTGATGGTGGTGATCGCCTACGGGCTGCTGCTGCCCCAGTCGGTACTCGATCTGCCGCGCCTGGGCTGTGTCAATCTCCACGCCTCCCTGCTGCCGCGCTGGCGCGGCGCCGCTCCCATCCAGCGCGCCATCCTGGCAGGGGATAGCGAAACGGGGATCACGCTCATGCAAATGGAAGCGGGACTGGATACGGGCCCCATGCTGTTGCGCCGGTCCTGTGCCATCGGATTGACGGAGACCGCAGGAGAATTGCATGACCGTTTGGCTCAACTTGCCGCTGAGGTGCTCGCCGAGGCCCTGCCGGATCTGGCCGCTGGGCGCTTGAGGCCCGAGCCGCAGCCGGTGGCGGGCGTGACCCATGCCGCCAAGCTGGAAAAAGCCGAGGCCTGGATCGACTGGCAGCAAGCGGCGGTGGCCATTGATCGACAGATCCGCGCCTTCAATCCCTGGCCGGTGGCGCAGACCCGGCTTGGCGAAGAAGTCCTGCGCATCTGGCACGCCCGTCCGGACCCCGATGTGATTGAAACCGCCGTGCCGGGAACCGTGGTGCAGGCGGATCGGGCGGGCGTGGCGGTGGCCACGGGCGCCGGTCGGCTGTGGCTGGAGCAAGTCCAGCGCCCTGGCGGTCGTCCCCTGGCGGCTACGGAACTGGCCCAAGGCCGGACACTGCAGGGCGTCTGTCTTGGCCGCTGAAGCCAGAAGTTCAGGCGCCCGTCTCCGCGCGCGGGCCGCCCAGGTTGTCGCGGCAGTGGCAAGCGACGGCGCGTCCCTTGCCACCCGCCTGCCCGGCGCCCTGGCGGATTTGCCCCCGGCCGAGCGGGGTCTGATGCAGCAACTCTGCTATGGCAGCTTGCGCTTCGGCTTGCGTTATCGCGCGGTGCTGGCGCGGTTGTTGTCCCGCCCCCTCAAGGCGCGCGATGCCGACCTTGAGGCCCTGTTGTGGGTGGGGCTATACCAGATCGATGCCCTGAATTTGCCGTCCCATGCGGCGGTGCATGAAACCGTGGCAGCCTGCCCGATGATCGGCAAGGACTGGGCGCGTGGCCTGGTGAATGGGGTGTTGAGAGGCGTATTGCGGGAGCCAGACATGCTGGACGCGCAGCGGATGACCGATCCGGTGGCCCGCCATGCCCATCCAGCCTGGTTCATCGATCTGGTCCGGCGCGACTGGCCCGAGCATTGGGAAGCCATTCTGGCGGCCAATAACCGCCAGGCCCCCATGACCTTGCGCGTCAATCGACGTCATATGGACCGCGCTGCGTATGCTGAACTTTTGGAAGCGCAAGGCATGTCCAGCCGACCAGCGCCCCATACGGACCTGGGCTTGATCCTTGAACGCCCCACGGCGGTGGATCAATTGCCTGGCTTTGCGGAGGGTTGGGCAAGCGTGCAGGACAGTGCCGCGCAGTTGGCCGCACCGCTGCTGGATGCTGCGCCGGGGATGCGGGTGCTGGACGCCTGCGCCGCGCCGGGAGGAAAGACGGCGCACCTGCTGGAGCGCACCGACGACCTCGACCTGCTGGCGCTGGATGTGGATCCGGACCGGCTCCGGCGTGTGACGGAGACCCTGGAACGGCTGGGTCTCACGGCGCGAACCGGCTGCGCCGATCTGGCGCGACCGCAGGACTGGCATGATGGTCGGCCCTTCGACCGTATCCTGCTGGATGCGCCCTGTTCAGCGACTGGGGTGATTCGCCGCCATCCGGACATCAAGCTGCTGCGCCGCCCGGACGATATCCCCGCCTTGGCCGCGCGCCAGCGCGAACTGCTGGAGACCGCCTGGGGTCTGCTGGCGCCCGGTGGCGTGCTGCTCTATGCCACCTGTTCGATCCTGCGTGCCGAAAATCAGGACGTGATCGACACTTTCCTGGCTGATCATCGCGAGGCTGTGGCCGAGCACCTGGATGTGCCTTGGGGACAACCCGCCGGGGCCGGGCGGCAAATTCTGCCGGGAGCGGACGATGCCGATGGGTTTTTCTTTGCCCGCTTGC
>WOZT01000131.1 GCA_011620145.1 Gammaproteobacteria bacterium
AGTCGTTTATTTCCAGGAGGATCATGGGTCATGTCATGGAAAGATCGGGTCATCCGGCCGGCCACGCTGGTCCCCGCGATGGCTGCTTGCCTGCTGTCCATTCCCAGCGAGTCTGCCTTGGCGTGTGCCACTTGCGGCTGCACCCTGAGCACCGACGCGGCCACGGGCTTTTCCACCCAGGCCGGCTGGCAGTTGGGTCTGCGATATGACTACATCGATCAGGATCAATTGCGCCACAACACCGGCAGCGCTTCGTCCGTGCCAGTGGGCAATGAGTTGGAGAATGAAACAACCAATCACTACATCACGGCGGGTGCGAACTATGCGTTCAACTCCCGCTGGAATGTCAGCCTGCTGCTTCCTTATGTGGTGCGTGATCACACCACCTACGGCGAATACGACCCGGCAACGCCCGCCGAGCTGACGGGTTCGCACAGCTCCAGTCTGGGGGACATGAAGCTCATCGGCAGCTACCAGGGCTTTTTGCCAACCCACAATCTGGGCGTGCAGGTCGGCGTGAAGCTGCCCACCGGCCGTTCTGGCGACGCGGTGCATTTCAACGCCGGCCCCGACGCGGGCGAGCCCCTCGATACCAGCCTGCAACCCGGCACCGGCAGCACCGACCTCATCTTGGGAGCCTATTACTACCAAGCGCTCAGCCAGGATTTCGATGGTTTTGCCAACATCCTGCTGCAAACAGCCGTCAACAGCCGCTTTGACTATCGTCCGGGCAATCAGCTCAACCTCAGTACCGGCCTGCGCTATATGGCCCTTGATGCCTGGGCGCCGCAGGTGCAGCTCAACGTGTCGCACCGCAGCCACGATCAAGGCGTCAATGCGGATGTGGAAAACTCAGAAGGCAGCTTCGTCTACCTCAGCCCAGGGGTCTCGTACGCCGTGATCACTCACACCCAGCTCTATGGTTTCGTGCAGGTCCCACTGTATCGCGACCTCGACGGCTGGCAATTGGCCCCGCGCTGGACCGCGACCGTTGGCCTTGCCTATGCGTTCTGATCGCCGCTGCAAGCGGCCACGCATTTTGTTCAAGCTCCTGACGCCGATGGTTGTCGTCCTGGCCATGCTGAACGTGGCGCCACCCGCTTTTGCCAATGATCTTCAGGTCGGCAAGGCCGCGCCACTCGCCACACTGGTCACACTGGACGGTCAACACATCGCTACGAGCGACTTGCGCGGTCATACGGTGATCCTCACGTTCTGGGCGACCTGGTGCCAGCCATGTGGTGAAGAGATGCCCCTGCTCTCTCGCTACGCTGAGGCGCACCGGGATCAAGGGCTGATGGTGTTGGGTTTTTCGCTCGATGATGCCGAAACCCTCGACAAGGTCCGCGCCATCGCCCAACAGACGCGCTTTCCCGTGGGTCTGCTCGCGGCATCGAGCGCTCCCGGTTACGGCCGGATGTGGCGCATTCCCGTCAGCTTCGTGATTGATCGTGACGGTATCCTCCGTTATGACGGCTGGAAAGCGGCTCAGCCCGTCATGACCGAAGACAGCCTGCATCAGGTGGTCGATCCGCTGCTCGCCAGCCCTTGATCGTGCGTCCGTCAACTGCAAGCTGCTGTTCCGAATCGTACGGTCAACCCGATGCTGGATCGCTGATGTTTCAGGGAGGGCGAACTCGACGCAGTGGACGCGGTCGAACGTACTGTTAAAACCGCACGTCCTCAAGCAAGGACGCCGGCCACCGACAGGGCAAGGTCCAAGGGGTCTGCAGGCTGAATGCTGACCCAGGCAAGCCGGCATTGCGCCTTGCCCCAGCCGGGTCCGTGTGGTTTGTGTTACGGTCGGATGACGGATCGACCACTTTCCAAGAGGCTGCACAGTGGCGAGCGGCTTACGAGCAACCCGGGATGAGGATGATCCTGCCGTTGGCGCCAGCCGACGCGGCGATTGTGCGCGACTTACCCCGTTCTTTGACGACCCGCAGAAAATCCGCTGGGCGATCCACACCACCAACTCGTCAAATCGATTATCATGCCCTGCGAAAGTCACCGGCATCCTCAGATCATTTCTGGCCGACGAAGCCGAAGTCCAGAGGTTCTTCAATTGGCGCTCCACCATTCGGCAAGAAGTGGACGATGTCTTGACGTGACGGGAAGGCAGCATTGACCCACTTCAGGATCTGGCATGAAGTGAACAAATTGGCGGCAAGTCGTTTACTCAAAATTCCAGACGTCCTCCGTCTCTGGCGCGCCGACCCTGGCGTGCGACGAATGGGGGCAGGCTACACGGTGGACACGCAGGCCCATCTCCGCTGGGGCAAGCCGGCGGTCTTACAAAGGAAGTCCATGGGTCTTTTCTCGCTCGAACACAGCAAGCTGGCATACAGCGCGGATTTTGCGGTGTATGGCGCTGCCGTGGTGGCGCTTACGGTGTTCCTGCTGATCTTCATTCAGCGCAACCAACGGCTGGAAACCTTGGCCTTCGTGCTGATGGGATTGGCGGGCTGGACTGTCGCTGAGTACGCCATGCACCGCTTCGTACTGCACGGCGTGCAGCCATTTCGTCGCTGGCATGCGGAGCACCATGAGCGGCCAACCGCGCTGATCTATACGCCAACCATTCTGAGCGCGGCACTGATTGTCACCCTGGTCTTTCTGCCGGCCTTGGTGGTGGGAGGCTTATGGCGCGCCAGTGCATTCACGCTGGGCGTGCTGATCGGCTACCTGGCCTATTCCATCACGCACCATGCCACCCACCATTGGCACGGCGACAACGCATGGCTGAGGCAACGCAAATTCTGGCACGCGCGGCACCATCATTCGGTCGAGTCGCCGGGCTGCTACGGCGTGACCACCGCATTTTGGGACCATGTATTCGGCACCACGCGCCAGTGACCCGCCGGCAGGCCGCGAGGGCGCATGCGATTGCCGCGCGAATTGAGGTCGGGCTTGATCGCCTCGTGTGGCAAGGGCGGTAGCGCGGAATGCCATGTCCTTGAAGTGGCTATCCGCCATCGGGTCCGTCGATGACTCGGCGCGCGGGCGACTGGACATCCATGCCGCGAAAGCAGGAGCAGCGCTGGAATACC
>WOZT01000111.1:0-5509 GCA_011620145.1 Gammaproteobacteria bacterium
GCCGCTCGCCACAAGAGCCGCCTCAACAAGCGGCTCAAGGCCCTGAGCCAGGCCAGCTCTGCCTGATTCCGGAACACCCCGTCCGGATCGCCCCAAGCCCTGCCCATGCAGGGCTTTTTTTATCCTGTGCCAGGACGCGCCGGCAAGGGCAGGCATGATCACCTACAATGACGGCGCAAAACCCCACCCCCATCACCCCATGCAAGGAATCCCCAGCCATGACGATTGCCTACTGGTGCGTGCTCATCGCCGCCATCATTCCCATGCTGATGTCCACGCTGGCCAAGGCCGGCGGCCCCGGCTTCGATAACCACACTGTGCGCGCCTACCTGGATGCGCAGACCGGCTGGCGGCAGCGCGCCAACTGGGCGCAGCAGAATGGCTATGAAGCCTTCCCGCCCTTCGCCGCCGCCGTGCTCATCGCCCATCAGGCGGGCGCCGATCAGTCCACCGTGGATACGCTGGCCGTGGCCTTCATCGTGATTCGCCTGATCTATGGCGCAATCTACATCGCCAACCTGGCGACCCTGCGCAGCCTGGTGTGGACCGCCGGCTTTGCCTGTGTGGTGGGCTTGTTCGTCGCCGCCGCCTGATCC
Source organism: Gammaproteobacteria bacterium (assembly GCA_011620145.1). GTDB lineage: Bacteria > Pseudomonadota > Gammaproteobacteria > UBA5335 > UBA5335 > Macondimonas. The sequence goes on from WOZT01000111.1 coordinate 597, forward strand.
CGGCACTCCGGCGGGTCACGGCCGCCAAAGTGGCTTTCCGAAAAACTCAGGAAGCTGCCTGGGGAGGGGCAAGGACCTCGGGAGCCGCGAACACAGGGACGTGCGAACTCACTTTGTCGAATCAGGAGGATTCGTCAACGTGAGCCCGGGGGCCTCGCCCTTCCCCGGGCAGGCGGCGACGTAGATTCAATGCACCACCATGTTGTCGCGGTGGATCAGTTCCGGCTCGTCCACATAGCCCAGCAACTCCGGGATGCGATTGCTGGGCTGCCCCTGGATGCGCCGGCATTCCTCGGCGCTGTAGTTGACCAGGCCGCGCGCCACTTCCACGCCATCCGGCCCACGGCAGATCACCACGTCGCCGCGCCGGAAATGCCCCTGCACCGCCGTCACACCCACCGGCAACAGGCTGCGCCCGGCCTCGCGCACCACCCGCACCGCGCCGGCATCGAGCGTCAATTCGCCATGGGCCTGCAAATGGCTGTTGATCCACTGCTTGCGCGCCGCCAAGGGTTCCCTGGCCGGATGCAACAGGGTGCCGATTGCGTCCCCACGGGCGATGCGCAGCAGCACGTCGGGATGGCGGCCGTTGGCGATCACCGTCGCCGCGCCGCCCCGCGCCGCCCGGGCCGCGGCGGTGAGCTTGGTAAACATGCCGCCACGCCCCAGCGCGCCCGGCGTCGGTGTGGCCATGGCCAGCAGGGCGGCATCCCCCGCCTGACCCTCACTGATCAGCCGGGCATCCGGATGATTGCGTGGATCCTGATCGAACAGACCGTCCTGGTCGGTCAGGATCACCATCAATTCAGCCTCGACCAGATTCGCCACCAAGGAGGCCAGGCTGTCGTTGTCGCCGAAGCGCAATTCCTCGGTGCTGACGGTGTCGTTTTCGTTGATGATGGGAATGGTGTCGAGATCGAGCAGGGTCTTGAGGGTGCTGCGGGCGTTGAGGTGGCGCTGGCGGTCGGTGAGATCGGCATAGCTCAACAGGATCTGGGCGGCATGCAGGCCATGGCGCGCAAATTCGGTTTCATAGGCCTGGATCAAGCGCATCTGGCCCACCGCAGCGGCGGCCTGGAGCTCATGCAGCGCCTGCGGGCGTTTGGACCAGCCCAGCCGCTCCATGCCGGCGGCCACCGCGCCGGAGGAAACGAGCGTCACCTGCTTGCCTTGCCGGTGCAATGCGGCCAACTGGGTCGCCCAGGCCGCCAGCGCGCCTTCGTCCAGCCCCTGGCCATTGTTGGTCACCAGCGCGCTGCCGACCTTCACCACCCAGCGCCGACTCTGTCCCAGACTGTTGCGGTCGTTCATCCGCGACTCTCCCCCCACCTCGCCGCCGGACACATCCGATCTTGGCGCGCGCTGATTTCTTCCGTCATCGTCTAAGCATGGCCAGCGTCAGATCTTAAGCCTGGGTCGGATCGTAGGCGGCGGCTTCCGCTTCCCGGGCGGCTTCCCCGGATTCTGTGCGCAACTCCTGCAGCCGGGCAAACAGCGCCTCGCACAATGGCCCGGTGCCCTCCCCCGTCGCGCCGGAAATCACAAACACCGGCCCCGTCCAGCCCAGGGCCTGGGTCAGGGCGGCCACCCGCGCCGCACGCTCGGGCTCGGGCAGCAGGTCCGCCTTGTTGAACACCAGCCAGCGCTCGCGCGCCGCCAGGTCCTCGCTGTAGCGCTGCAGTTCGGCAATCAGGGTCTCGACGCCCTGCACCACGACCTCATCCGGCGCGGATGGATCCAGGTCGACCACCTGCAACAGCAGCCTGGTGCGTTGCAGGTGACGCAAGAACCGCAGCCCCAGACCCGCGCCTTCGGCCGCGCCTTCGATCAAGCCGGGAATGTCGGCCATGACGAAACTGCGATTCATGCCTAAGCGCACCACCCCGAGATGGGGATGCAGCGTGGTAAAGGGATAATCGGCGACCTTGGGGCGGGCCGCCGAGACGGCGCGGATGAGGGTGGACTTTCCGGCATTGGGCAGGCCCAACAGGCCGACATCGGCCAGCAGCTTCAATTCCAGCCGCAGCTTGCGCGCCTCGCCCGCGCTGCCTTCGGTGAACTGGCGCGGGGAACGGTTGATGCTGCTCTTGAAGCGCAGGTTACCCAGGCCGTGGAAGCCGCCCTGGGCCACCTTGAGCTGTTCACCGGGGGTCACCAGGTCGCCGAGCAATTCGCCGGTATCGGCCTCGAACACCAAGGTTCCCACCGGCACCGGGACCAGGCAGTCTTCCCCCCCGCGGCCGGTGCACTGGCCGCCGGAACCGGCCCCGCCATGCTCGGCGCGGTAGGTGCGCTGCACGCGGAAATCGGCCAGGGTGTTGATGTTGCCGTCGGCGACCAGGTAGACACTGCCGCCATCGCCGCCATCGCCGCCATCGGGACCCCCGAAGGGGATGAATTTCTCGCGCCGGAAACCGACGCAGCCGTTGCCGCCGTTGCCGGCCTGAACGTTGATGATGGCTTCGTCTACAAATCGCATGGGCTTGACTCGCTAAAAACAAAACGGCCCCGCGCATCGTCACGCGGGGCCGCCGGAAAACAGCGGTCTGCCGAAGGCTTAGTCCGCGAGAATACTGACAAACTTGCGGTTGTTCGGGCCTTTCACCTGGAACACCACACGGCCATCGGCCTTGGCGAACAGGGTATGGTCCTTGCCACAGCCGACGTTGAGACCGGGATGGAAGCGGGTGCCGCGCTGACGGACCAGGATATGGCCTGCCACCACTTGCTCACCGCCGAAATGCTTCACGCCGAGGCGCTTGGCGTGGGAATCGCGGCCGTTGCGGGTGCTGCCGCCTGCTTTCTTATGTGCCATGGGTATTCACCTGATCGCTGAAAACATTGGGCCATTCGGGACCCGCCACAGGGCAAGGCGGCTTCAAGCGCCCTGGATCGCCGTGATCTCGAGCTCCGTGAAGAGCTGGCGATGCCCCTTGCGCCGCATGTAGTGCTTGCGGCGGCGAAATTTGACGATCTCGACCTTGTCGCCCTTGCCGTGGGCGCGCACCGTGGCGGTGACCTTGCCACCCTCCACGAAGGGGCGACCGATGGTGAGGGCTTCGCCTTCACCGACCAGCAAAACCCGGTCGAATTCAATCTGGCTGCCGGCTTCCGCGGACAACTTTTCCACGCGCAGGACTTCGCCTTCCTGCACCCGATATTGCTTGCCACCGGTATGGATCACCGCGTACATTACTGACTGTCTCCACAGGGGCCGCTCGGGCCCAAGTCACAAAGAACAGCTATCTTAACGTCGCCAGTGGAGACAGGTCAAACGCCATTGCATCCGACCGCGCAGACCCTCGATCCTGGCGGCGACTCAAGGTCAGCGACCCCCTATCACCAGCCCGTCCCGGCAGGGGACTGGACGGCAACAGCACGGCAAACGGAACGCCCCATGCACGGCTCTGAGATCACGGAAATCCTTGCTCCCATCCAGGATGACATGCAGCGCATGGATGCCCTGCTCAAGCGCGCCATGAACTCGGTGGTGCCGCTGGTGGGAGAGATCAACCATCACATCATCAGCAGTGGCGGCAAGCGCCTGCGGCCAGCGGTGCTGCTGCTGGCGGCGCGGGCCTGTGGTTATACCGGCGATGAACACCTGCGGCTGGCAGCCGCCACCGAGGCGGTGCATACCGCGACCTTGCTGCATGACGATGTGGTCGATCGTTCCCGGTTGCGGCGCGGCCGTCCCACCGCCAATCAGGTCTGGGGCAACGAGGCCAGCGTCTTGGTGGGCGACTTCATGTATTCGCGCGCCACCCAGATGATCGTGGAAAGCGAGCGGCTGGACATCGTGGCGGTGCTGTCCACCGCCGCCAACGACATTGCCGAGGGCGAGGTGGTCCAGCTCAGCAATCGCCACAACCCCGGCCTGTCCGAGCAACAGTATTTCGACGTCATCCGCAACAAGACGGCGCGCCTGTTCGAGGCCAGCGCCCAGGTCGGCGCCCTCATCGCCAAGGCGCCCAAGGCCCGCGAGCGCGCGCTGGCCCGCTATGGCATCCATTTGGGCAATGCCTTCCAGCTCATCGACGACACCCTGGATTTCACCGGCACGGTGGACGCCATCGGCAAAAATCTCGGCGATGACCTGGCCGATGGCAAGACCACCCTGCCGCTGATCCACGCCATGCGCCAGGCAAGCCCCGAGCAGGCCGAGTGCATCCGCCAGGCGATCCGCAAGGGCAGCCTGGAGCGCCTGCCGGAAATCCTCGCGGCCATTGAGTCGACGGGCGCCATCGACTACACTGCGCGGCTTGCGGCTCATGAAAGCGAGCAAGCCATCGACGCCCTCTCGGCGCTGGATGACTCCGCTTTCCGCAGGTCCCTTGCCGATCTGGCGCGCTTCGCGGTGCAACGCGACCGCTAGCCGCCAGTCCCGCTTAAGCACCATCGGGGTGTAGCTCAGCTTGGTAGAGCGCTGCTTTCGGGAAGCAGAGGTCACAGGTTCGAATCCTGTTACCCCGACCACATTCTTATCGACCACCCCAGCCTAATCGCCGCATTCGCGGTGTTGGTGTTTCTTTTCGTGCCCCGAATCCGGCACCGGATCGAGCCCGAACCCGCCCCAGGGATGACAGCGCGCCAAGCGCCGCAACGCATACCAGCCACCCCGCCAGGGACCATGACGCTCCAGCGCTTCCAGCGCATAGGCCGAACAGGTAGGGGTGTAGCGGCAACGCGGGGCCAGCCAGGGCGATACCCCCATCTGATAGGCCCGCACCAGCGCCATGAGACCGCGCGCCAGTGCGCGCGAAATCCCGCTTGATTGCCCGCCATTGCGTTTCCGCCGACCCATGACCGCCGCCCTCATTTCACCGGCAACAATCGAAACGTTATACTATTTCGCAAATGAATGCTTCCCGACGGTCCCGCTTGCGCCCCGTGGCGCGCTTCGCCCTGCTGAT
>WOZT01000111.1:5609-11663 GCA_011620145.1 Gammaproteobacteria bacterium
TGAATGCTTCCCGACGGTCCCGCTTGCGCCCCGTGGCGCGCTTCGCCCTGCTGATACTTTGGCTCTGCTGGAGCGGTTCGATCGCCGCCGCGCCGGCCCCGGTGAAAGTGGCTGTGGGCGTGCCGGTGCTGAAAACCTTCGTGGAACGCATCGGGGGCGCGCGGGTCGAGGCGCTGGTCCTGCAGGGCGGCGGTGATCCGCATGCCTTCGAACCGTCGGCGCGCCAGATCGCCGGCTTGACCGATGCGCGGCTTTATGTGCTCGCGGGCCTGCCCTTTGAAGCGGCCTGGTTGCCGCGCCTGCAGGCCGTCAATCCCGATCTGCGGGTGTTGGACCTGCGTGAGGCGGTCACGACGCGCGCGCTGGATGATCCCTGGGCCAATGGCGCCAGCCAGGCCCGGTTTCCCGATCCCCATGTCTGGACCGATCCCCAGGGCGCCTTGCCGCTGGTGGCGGCCATCGCGGCCCAATTGACGATCATGGACCCGGCCGGGGAAGCGGCGTATCGCGAGGGCAGCCGCCGCCTGAGTCAGGACTTGCGCGCGCTGGAGGCGGAAATCACGCCGCTGCTCGCCCCGCTGCGAGGCGGCATCCTGCTGGTGTTCCATCCCGGATGGGGCTATCTCGCGGACCACCACGGCCTGCGCCAGATCCCCATCGAAGTGGCTGGCCGGGAACCCAGCGCCAGCCAGTTGAATCGATTGATCGCGCTGTCGCACCAGGAACGCATGGACACCCTGTTCCTGCAGCCCGGCCACGGCGACCGCCTGGCCCGACAGCTTGCGCGCGAACTGGACATACCCGTGGTGGTCGCCGATCCCCTGGCGGCGGATTACTTCGGCAATGTCCGCGCCCTGGTTCGTGCCCTTGCCCAACCGGCGGTGCGCCCATGAACCCGGCGGTGCGCATCCGCGGGCTGCGCTTCGCTCATCCCGGCCAAGCTCCCGTGCTGCAAGACCTTGATCTCGATATCGCGCCGGGGGAGTTCCTCGGCATCCTGGGTCCCAATGGCGCGGGCAAAAGCAGCCTGATCCAGTTGCTGGCCAGCATCCTTCGCCCCGATGCCGGCCACATCGACATCCTGGGCCGGCCACCCCGGGAGATGCGCCATTGCATCGGCTATGTCCCCCAGCAGCCTCCGCCGGTCCGGCATTTGCCCATCACCGTGTCCACCCTCGTCGGGCTGGGACGCCTGCACGGCTGGCGGCCCTTGGGTGGCGCGCGGCGGGCCGACCGGGAGCGCGCCCAGGCGGCGCTGGCGGAGGTGGAATTGACCGCGCTGGCGCCGCGCCTGCTGCGCGAGCTGTCTGGCGGCGAACTGCAACGCGCCCTGCTGGCCCGCGCCCTGGCCGCCGATCCGGCGCTGTTGCTGCTGGACGAGCCGACCGCCCACATCGATCCGGCGGCGGAAAGCCGGATTTGGGCGCTGTTGCGCCGGATGACGCCGGCGCGCACGGTGGTCGTGGTCTCCCACGATCCCGCCCTGCTCACCGCCCATGCCGACCGCATCGCCCTGCTCAACGGCACGCTGCGCGTGATCGCCCCCGACGGCCTGGACGCGCCGACCCTGCAATGGGCCTACAGCCGCCACCCCGAAATCCCGCCGCCCGCCCGCGCGCTTCGGGGAGCCGCCGGATGACCGCCTTCCTCGACGCCCTGCTGAACCAAGCCTTCCTGCAGCGCGCCGTGGCCGCGGGACTGCTGGCGAGCCTCGGCTGCGGACTGATCGGCCCCTGGGTGCTGATCCGGCGCATGAGCCACCTGGCCGGCGGCATCGCCCACGCGGTGCTGGGTGGCATGGGCATCGCCTTTTTCCTGGGCGGCTCACCGCTGCTGGGCGCCACCCTGGCGGCCGTGGTGGTGGCCCTGCTGATCGGCTTCATTCACCTCTATTGGGAAGCGCAGGAAGATCTGCTCACCGGCGCGCTGTGGTCGGTGGGCATGGCGGTGGGCCTGCTGTTCATCTATCGCACGCCGGGCTATGGCACCGACCTCATGAGCTATCTGTTCGGCAACATCCTGCTGGTGGGGCGTCAGGACCTGCTGTTCATGCTGCTGATCGACGGGCTGGTGCTGGCGGTCGTGGGCCTGCTGCACCGCCATTTCCTGGCCATCAGCCTGGATGAGGCTTTCGCCCGCTCGCGCGGCATTCCCGTTGCGGCGGTCTATTTGATCCTGCTGGGCCTGGTGGCGCTGACCGTGGTGCTGCTGATCCGCGTGGTGGGGCTGATCCTGGTGATGGCCCTGGTGACCCTGCCCGCAGCGGCCTGCAGCCTGTTCGCCCGCTCCATCGCTGCCCTCACCCTGGGCGCCACGGCCTTGGCCATGGCCTGCACCACGCTGGGCCTGGGATTGTCCTACGCCCCCGACTGGCCCGCCGGCCCCACCATCATCCTGGTCTGCGCCGCCGCCTACGCCCTCGCGCTGGGCGTCAACGTCCTGCAGCGCCGCGTCCGCGTCCCCGCCGCGAGGTAAACCCCATGTCCGCGTCCCGCATCCTTGGCACCGAGGCCAGCACCGCCCACAACCACGGCCACTGCGTCCACCAGGCACTGGAACAGGCCGAGCACAGCTGCCGCCAGAACGGCCTGCGGCTCACGCCGATCCGGCGCCAGGTGCTGGAACTGGTGTGGGAGGGGCATCACCCCGTCAAGGCCTACGACCTGATCGACGCCCTGCGCGGTCGCGGTGTGCGGGCGGGTCCGCCCACCGTCTACCGGGCGCTGGACTTCCTGCTCAAGGCCGGGCTGATCCACCGGCTGGACACCGTCAACGCCTTCATCGGCTGTGGCGCCCCCGGTCGGCCCCACGCCGGGCTGTTCTTCATCTGCCAGGGCTGCGGGGACGTGGTGGAGCTGGACGCCCCGGCCACCGCGCGCATGATCGGCGCGGAAGCCAAGGGTCTGGGATTTCAGGTGGTGCCCCAGGCGGTGGAAATCCTCGGGCGCTGCCGGCGGTGCGGAGACCTCCGGCAGCAAACCGCCTTGGACGCCAATGGCTAGGCTTCGCCGCGTCCATTGCGGCGCGCGCCGATGGCCAGGCGCAGGCCGTTGAGGCGGATGAAGCCGGTGGCATCGGCCTGGTTGTAGGCGCCGGCATCGTCCTCGAAGGTGGCGATGCGGGCATCGAACAGGCTGTCGGAAGACTGCCGGCCGACCACGGACACATTGCCTTTGTAGAGCTTGAGCCGCACCCGACCGTTGACGCGCGCCTGGGTGGCGTCGATGGCCGCCTGCAGCATGCGCCGCTCGGGGCTCCACCAATAGCCGTTGTAGATGAGGCTGGCGTAGCGCGGCATCAGTTCATCCTTCAGATGCGCCTCTTCACGGTCCAGGGTCAGGGACTCGATCGCCCGATGGGCCTTGAGCAGGATGGTGCCGCCGGGGGTTTCATAACAGCCGCGGGACTTCATGCCCACATAGCGGTTCTCGACGATGTCGGCCCGGCCCACGCCGTGGGCGCCGCCGACCTGATTGAGATAGGCCAGCGCTGTTGCGGGCGAGCAGGCATCGCCGTCGATGGCGACCAGGTCGCCGCGCTCGAAATCCAGTTCCAGATACTGGGCCGCATCGGGCGCCGCTTCCGGGGCCACCGACCAGCGCCACATGGATTCCTCGGGCTCGGCCCAGGGATCCTCCAGAATGCCGCCCTCGTAGGAGATGTGCAGCAGATTGGCATCCGTCGAATAGGGACTCTTCTGGCCCTGACGCTCGATGGGAATGCCGTGGCGTTCCGCATAGGCCAGCAGCGTTTCCCGGCTGGTGAGGTCCCATTCGCGCCAAGGCGCGATCACCTGCAAGGCCGGCTTGAGCGCCAGCACCCCCAGCTCGAAACGCACCTGGTCGTTGCCCTTGCCGGTCGCGCCATGGGCCACCGCGTCGGCGCCGACTTCGGTGGCGATCTCCACCAGCCGCTTGGCGATCAAGGGCCGCGCGATGGACGTGCCCAGCAGGTATTCCCCCTCATAGAGGGTGTTGGCGCGGAACATCGGGTAGACGAAATCACGCACGAATTCCTCGCGCAGATCGTCGATGAAGATTTCCTTCACGCCCAGCAGGGCGGCCTTGGCACTCGCGGGCGCCAGCTCCTCGCCCTGGCCCAGGTCGGCGGTGAAGGTCACCACTTCGCAGTGATAGTGCTCGCGCAGCCACTTGAGAATGACGGAGGTGTCGAGCCCCCCCGAATAGGCCAAGACCACCTTGCGAATCGTTGCCATGTCATCCCCCATCAATGCGCGGAAATCGCGGGTTCCGGCGTGCACCGGTTTCAGGTGCGCCATGCTAGCAAAAAGGCCAGACCGGCGCAGGGGATCCCTACCCCGGCGGGCGATGCTATCCTTGTGACACAAAAAATTCAGGGCGCCCGACCAAGGCAACAAGCGAGCACCATGGCGAAAACCATACTGATCACCGGCGGGGCTGGCTACATCGGCAGCCATGTGGCGCGCCTCTTAGGCGCGCGCGGCGAGCGCCTGATCATCCTGGACGACCTGTCCACCGGCCATCTGGACAACGTCCTGCACGGCCAACTGGTGGTCGGGGACGCCGGCAACGCCGCCCTGCTGGACGACCTGCTGCACCGCCACCCCATCGATACCGTCCTGCATTTCGCCGCGCGCACCAGCGTGCCGGAATCGGTGCGGCAGCCGCTCGATTATTACGCCGCCAACACCTGCATGACCCATACCCTGCTCGCCGCCTGCGTCCAGGCCGGGGTCAGGCATTTCATGTTCTCCTCCACCGCCGCCGTCTACGCCCTGCCGGCCCTGCACCAACCCGCCACCGAGCACAGCCCGACCGAACCCCACAATCCCTACGGCCGCTCCAAGCTCATGGCCGAATGGATGTTGCGCGACCTGAGCGCTGTCAGTCCGATGCGCCATGCCATCCTGCGCTACTTCAACGTCGCGGGCAGCGCGTCGGGCGCCGGCATCGGGCCGCGCGACCTGCAGGCCAGCCAATTGATCAAGGTGGCCTGCGAAGCCGCCCTGGGCCGGCGTCCCGTCGTGGAAGTCTATGGCACCGACTACGACACCCCGGACGGCACCGGCATCCGCGACTACATCCATGTCGAGGACCTGGCCGAGGCCCATGTGCTGGCCCTGGACTACCTGCGTGGTGGCGGAGAATCGGTGACGCTCAACTGCGGCTATGGACAGGGCTGCAGTGTGCGCGAAGTCTTGAGCGCGGTGGGCGCGGTGAGCGGCAGGGCGGTCCCGACGGTGGACCGTCCGCGCCGGCCCGGCGATCTGCCGCGCATGGTGGCCGATCCGTCGCGCCTGCGGCGGTTGTTGAACTGGACCCCGCGCCATGCCGATCTCGCCACCATCGTGCGCAGCACCCTGGAGTGGGAGCGCGGCCTGCAACTGCCTGCCGCGCGCCTGCTTACCCGAGTCTGATAAAAACCGGCTTGCGCCATCGGACCCGTGTGATACGCAACGGCGTACCCATCTCCGCTCAGCCGCCCACCCCCCCGTAGACGGCCAAGGTCTGGGCGATGACGTGAGCCTCGCTGAATTCCGCCAGCACCCGCGCCCGGCCCGCAGCGCCGAAGCGCCGGCAGCGTTCGGGGTCACTCAGCAATTGCCGCAAGGCAGCGGCGAGAGCGGGCGCATCGCGGGGCGGCACCAGCAAGCCATTGACACCTGCCTGCACGATCTCCCGGCAGCCGGGCCGATCGGCGGTGATCAGGGCGCAGCCACAGGCGGCCGCCTCGATGAGGATGCGCGGCACCCCTTCGCCGTAGGCCGTGGGCAGACAGACGATGGCGGTGGCGGCGAGAATTTCCGGCATATCCTCGCGGAAGCCCCACCACTGCACCGCGCCTTCCGCATGCCAGGCCGCGAGTTCCTGCTCAGAGTGGCTATCCGGATTACCAGGATCGGGCAGCCCCAACAGCACGAAGTCCGCCGCCACGCCCTCCCCCGCCAGTTGCCGGGCCGCCGCGACGAATTCCGCCACGCCCTTGTCGCGCAGCATGCGCGAGGCGAACACCACCCGCGGTCGACCGTCCGCGGGGCGTGGCAGCGGGCGGTAGCGCGCTGGGTCCACGCCG
>WOZT01000111.1:11763-14640 GCA_011620145.1 Gammaproteobacteria bacterium
CGAAAGCGGGCATTCTAAGCCAGCCGGCGGCCCCGGCGGCGGGGTAAGATAGCCGTTTTGGCCCAGGATTCCTCCGTGTCGCCGCGCGTCAGCGTCATCCTCCCCACCCATAACCGCGCGCCCGTGCTGGCGCGGTCGATCCGCAGCGTGCTGGCGCAAAGCGCGTCCGACCTGGAATTGATCGTGGTGGACGACGCCTCCACCGACGCCACCGCCGAGGTATTGGCCGGCTTCGACGACCCGCGCCTGCGCCGGCTGCGCCACGACACCCGCCAGGGCGCCGCGGCGGCGCGCAACACCGGGCTCAGCGCCGCCCGGGCGGAATGGGTCGCCTTCCAGGACAGCGATGACGAATGGCTGCTGGACAAGCTCGAACGCCAAGAGGCGCTGCTTGCTGCCGATTCGGCGCTGGGCGCGGTCTATTGCGCGTTTGTGCGCGTGGCGGGCGATCAGGTGGTGCGGACCCCCGGCGCACGGGTATGCCGGCGCGCGGGCTGGTTGCACGCCGAGATCCTGCGCGACAGCTTCATCAGCACCCAGACCCTGCTGGTGCGCCGGGACGTGCTCGATGCCGTGGGCGGATTCGATGCCGCGCTGCCGCGCTTCCAGGACTGGGAGCTGATGATGCGCCTGAGCCGCCACCACGCCATCGGTTGCGTGGACGAGCCGCTGGTGGTGGTGCACACCCTGCCCGATGCCATCACCCATGACGCCCCTGCCCGCCTGCGCGCGCGGCAGCGCATCGTCGAGCGCCATGCCGTTTGGCTGGCCGCGCAGCCGCGTATCCTGGCCGAACACCGCTACGCCGTCGGTCACCTGAACGCCCTGGCGGGCGACATGCGCGAGGCGCGGCGCTGGCTGCGCCAGGCCGTCGCGGCGGACCCCTCGTTTCTCAAGGGCTGGGCGGCACTGGGACTGACCGTCCTGGGGCCGCGCGGCTACCGGCGCGCCACGACGCTGCGCGCCGGCCTGCGCGGTCGCTCCTGATCATGGCGATTCCCACGCTGGCGGTGATCATCGTCAACTGGAATGCCGGCGACCAGTTGCGCGCCTGCCTGCAGGCACTGGCCGGCGCGCGCCAGGAGCGGTTTCATCTGGCGCAGGTGGTGGTGGTGGACAATGCCTCCCGGGATGACTCCCTGGCCGATCTGCCAGCGGACCGGCTGCCGCTGCGGATGATACGCAACCCCGACAACCGGGGTTTCGGCGTCGCCTGCAACCAGGGCGCGGCAGAGACGCGCACGGATTACCTGCTGTTCCTCAATCCGGACACGCGCATCGAAGCCGACGCGCTCGATCGTGCCGTGGCCCATCTGGAAAGCCCGGCCGGCGCGGCGGCGGGCGTGTGTGGCGCCCGGCTGCTGGGTGACCAGGGCCAGACTCACCGCCATTGCGCGCGCCAGGCCACGGCGGCACGCATGTGGGCGAATCTGCTGGGCGTGGACCGCCTGACGCCCTGGACCAGCGGCTATTTGCTGCGGCGCTGGGACCACGGCCGCAGCCGGGCGGTGGATCATGTCATGGGGGCGTTCTATCTGATCCGCCGCGAGCTGTTCACCACCCTCGGCGGCTTCGACCCGCGCTTTTTTGTCTATCTGGAAGACCTGGACCTGTCCGAGCGGGTGCGCCGGGCCGGCTGGCGCATCGACTATTGCGCCGAGGTCCGCGTCTATCACAAGGGCGGCGGCACCTCCGAGCAGATCAAGGCGCGCCGGCTCTACTACAGCCTGGACAGCCGCCTGCGCTATGCGCGCAAGCATTTCACGCCAATCGGCGCGGCGGGCATCTGGGCCGGGACCCTGCTCATCGAGCCCTTGCTGCGGCTGGGCCAGGCGCTGGCACGGGGCTCATTCGCCCAAGTCCGTGAGGTATGGGTGGCCTATCGCTGGTTGGTCCAGGATCTGCCCACCCGCTGGCGCTTACCGGCGCCCCACGCCCCATGAACGTCCTGTTGCTCAGCCGCTACGGCCGCCAGGGCGCCAGCACCCGGCTGCGCGCCCTGCAATACCTGCCCCATCTGGCCGCTTGCGGCATCGACGTGCACTGGGCGCCGCTGCTGGATGACGCCTATCTCGAAACCCTCTATGGCGCAGGCGAGCGGCCGTGGCCCCGGGTGGCGCGGGCCTATCTGGCGCGCCTGGGGCAATTGCTGGCGGTGCGGCGCTTCGACCTGCTGTGGATCGAAAAAGAATTGTTTCCGATGCTGCCGGCCAGCGCCGAGCGCCTGCTGGCGGCGGCGGGCGTGCCGTATGTGGTGGATTACGACGACGCGCTGTTTCACAACTACGACCAGCATCCCCGCGCGCTCGTGCGGAGGTTGCTGGGGCGCAAGATCGACCGGGTGATGGCCGGGGCGCGGCTGGTGATCGCCGGCAACGACTACCTGGCGGACCGCGCGCGCCAGGCCGGGGCGCGGCGGGTGGCGCTGTTGCCGACGGTGGTGGATCTGGCGCGCTATCCCGCAGAAGCCGTCGCGGACAAACCGTCCGGTCCATCGCCTTTTACCATCGGCTGGATCGGCTCCCCCCAGACCGCCGCCTACCTGGCCGCCGTTGCCCCGGCCCTGGGCGAGCTGCTGGCACAGCCGGATACGCGCTTGGTCCTGGTGGGCGCGGGCCGGGGCGCTCCCGGGAATCTGCCGGCCGAGATCCGGCCCTGGACCGAGGCCAGCGAGGTGGCGGACATCGCGTCGTTTGACGTGGGCATCATGCCGCTGCCGGATGCGCCCTGGGAACGGGGCAAATGCGGCTACAAGCTGATCCAGTACATGGCCTGCGCCAAGCCGGTGGTCGCCTCGCCGGTGGGCGTCAACCGCCAGTTGGTCGAGCCCGGCGTCAACGGCTACCTCGCCACGACGCCGGCGGACTGGACGCGGGC
>WOZT01000145.1 GCA_011620145.1 Gammaproteobacteria bacterium
GAGTGGTGGGTGCAATCGCGCCTGCTGCCGTATTTTTTGCCTTTGGCAACGCAACTGCGAGTGGCTCTCCCCGCTGAGGTCGCCAAACCTGATTTTCCGTCCATGCCGGACGGCCGTTGAATCCGCTCCGCTTGGGAATTTCCGAGGTAATTGAACTATGTGCGGTGTAGTCGGCATCGTCGGGCAGGCCCCGGTGAACCAGGATTTGTACGACGCCCTGACGGTGCTCCAGCACCGCGGGCAGGACGCCGCAGGCATCATGACCTGCGACGGCGACCGGCTTTACATGCGCAAGGAAAACGGACTGGTCCGCGATACCTTCCAGGCCCAGCACATGTTCGGGCTGCGTGGCAACATGGGCCTGGGGCATACCCGTTATCCCACCGCCGGCTGTTCAACGCCTGCCGAGGCGCAACCGTTCTACGTCAACTCGCCGTTCGGGATTTCCCTGTCCCACAACGGCAACCTGACCAATGCCGACACGCTCAAGCGCGAGCTGTTCGAGCAGGACATGCGCCACATCAACACCTCTTCCGACTCGGAGGTGCTGCTGAACGTGTTTGCCCACGAACTGCAGGTGCAGGGCAAGATCCGCATCCAGCCCGAGGATATTTTCGCCGCCGTGGCGGGGGTGCACCGCCGCTGCCGGGGCGCCTATGCCGTGGTGGCCATGATCACCGGCTATGGCATCGTGGGCTTCCGCGACCCCTATGGCATCCGCCCGCTGATCTACGGCCGGCGCGTCACGCCCAGCGGCACCAGCTACATGATCGCCTCGGAGAGTGTGGCGCTGAAGGTGCTCGGTTTCGAGCCGGTCGCCGACGTATTGCCTGGCGAGGCGGTGTTCATCGACCTGCACGGCGAGGTGCATCGCAAGGTCTGCGCCGAGCACACCCTGCATTCGCCCTGCATCTTCGAATACGTCTATTTCGCCCGTCCCGATTCCATCATCGAAAACGTCTCGGTCTACAAGGCGCGACTGCGGATGGGGGACTACCTGGCGAAGAAGATCGAGCGCGAATGGGCCGAACGGGACATCGACGTGGTGATCCCGATCCCCGACACCAGCCGCACGGTGGCGGTGCAGGTCGCCCACCATCTCAACGTGAAGTACCGCGAGGGCTTCATGAAGAATCGCTACATCGGGCGCACGTTCATCATGCCCGGCCAGCAGTTGCGCAAGAAATCGGTGCGCCAGAAGCTCAACGCCATCGACCTGGAGTTTCGCGGCAAGAACGTCCTGCTGGTGGACGATTCCATCGTGCGCGGCACCACCTCGCGCCAGATCATCGAGATGGCCCGCGAGGCCGGCGCCAACAAGGTCTATTTCGCCTCCGCCGCGCCGCCGGTGCGGTTCCCGAACGTCTATGGCATCGACATGCCGGTGTCCTCGGAACTGGTGGGCTATGGCCGCAGCGAAGAGGAAATCTGTCACGAGATTGGCGCCGACCGCCTGATCTACCAGGATCTCGCGGATCTGGAGCGGGCGGTGCGCTGGGAAAAAGACGGGGAGCGCATCGATCGCTTCGACAGCTCCTGCTTTTCCGGCGAGTATGTCACCGGCGATGTGACGCCAGAATACCTGGAGCGGCTGGCGCTGCGGCGTTCGGATGCCGCCAAGGAAGACGCCGCGGGCAGCGACTTCCCGGTGATCGAAATCTACAACGGGATCTGAATGGTAATGGACGGACACGATCCGGACGATTTTGACTTCGAGACCCGCGCGATCCGCGCCGGGATCGAGCGCAGCGACCAGGGCGAGCATTCCGAGGCCATCTACGCCACCTCCAGCTTCGTCTTTGCCAGTGCCGCCGAAGCGGCGGCGCGCTTTTCCGGTGAGCAGTCCGGCAATATCTACAGCCGTTTCACCAATCCCACGGTGCGCATGTTCGAGCGGCGCCTGGCAGCGCTGGAAGGTGGTGAGGCCTGCGTGGCCACCAGTTCCGGCATGTCAGCGGTGCTGTCGGTGTGCATGGCGCTGTTGCGTCAGGGCGATCATGTCGTGGCCGCGCGCGGCCTGTTTGGCACCACCACCAGCCTGCTGACGCAATACCTGACCCGTTTCGGCATCGCGGTGAGCTTCGTTCCGACCACCGACTACGCGGCCTGGGCGGCGGCCATCGAGCCGGGCCGCACCCGGCTCTTGATCATCGAAACCCCCACCAACCCCTTGGGCGAGGTGGCGGATATCCGCCAACTGGCCACGCTGGCGCATGACGTGGGCGCGCGGCTGGTGGTGGACAACTGTTTCTGCACTCCCGCCCTGCAGCGGCCCCTGGCCTTGGGGGCGGATCTGGTGATCCACTCCGCCACCAAATATCTGGACGGGCAGGGGCGCTGCATGGGCGGCGCGGTGGTGGGGGACGCCGAGACGGTGGGCAAGGAGGTACTGGGCTTCCTGCGCACCGCCGGTCCCAGCCTGAGCCCCTTCAATGCCTGGATCTTTCTCAAGGGCCTGGAAACGCTCGCCCTGCGCATGCGCGCCCACAGCGAACAGGCGCTGGAACTGGCCCGATGGCTGCAGGCGCAGCCGGGCGTGGCGCGCGTCTATTACCCCGGCCTGCCTGACCATCCCCAGCACGCCCTGGCCGCTGCCCAGCAATCCGCCTTCGGCGGCATCGTCTCCTTCGAGGTTGCGGGCGGCCGCGCGGCTGCGTGGCGGCTGATCGATGCCACCCGACTGATCTCCATTACGGCCAACCTGGGCGATACCAAGACCACCATCACCCACCCGGCGACCACCACCCACGGCCGCTTGCCGGCCGAGGAGCGCGAGAAGGCGGGTATCGGGGAGGGCTTGTTGCGCTTGTCCGTGGGGCTGGAATCGCTGGCGGATCTGAAGCGGGATCTGGCGCGCGGGCTTGCGTGAGGGCCAAGCCCGAAGGCGCGTCAGGCGATCTAGGCACGCATTGCGGCGAATCGACTTGGAGCGGCGGGAAAAAGCGGCGCGAGGCATGAAGTGGTGGGCCGTCAGGGACTCGAACCCCGAACCTACTGATTAAGAGTCAGCTGCTCTACCATTGAGCTAACGGCCCGAAA
>WOZT01000109.1 GCA_011620145.1 Gammaproteobacteria bacterium
GTCATGATCGTCGGCTGTGGCGACATCGGCCAACGCATCGCTGCACTTTTTGCCGAGCGCCGGACGCCCCTGTGGGGGTTGGTACAAACCGCGGCCAGCCTGCAGCAGCTGCGCGCCCTGCCCATGGAAGCCGTGCAGGCGGACCTGGATCGCTCGGGCGCCATCACCTGGCCGGCCTGGATGGCCGGCGCCATCCTGTATTACCTGGTACCGCCGCCACGGGAAGGTCACGCCGATCCACGGCTGCAACGCTTCCTCGCCAGCATCCCCGCCGACCAGAAACCGCGCCGCATCGTCTACATCAGCACCAGCGCCGTCTATGGCCATCGGGATGGGGAATGGGTGGACGAGGAGACACCGCCGGCGCCGGACAGTGATCGCGGCCGCCGGCGCCTGGCGGCCGAGCAGGCGTTGCAGGCCTGGTGCGCCGCCCAGGGCGTCGCGTCCGTCATCCTGCGCGTGCCGGGCATCTATGGCCCCGGCCGGCTCCCCCTCAAGCGCCTGCAGAGTGGGGCGCCACTGGTGGATGAACGGGAGTCGTCCTTCACCAACCGCATCCATGCCGACGACCTGGCGCAAGCCTGCGTTGCCGCAGCCGACCGCGCACCCGACAACCGCATCTACAACATCAGCGATGGTCATCCCACCAGCATGACCGACTACATGCTGCAAATCGCCGACCTGCTGGGTCTGGAGGCACCGCCCATCATCAGCCTGAACGAGGCCCAGGCCGTACTGAGCCCTGCCCTGCTGTCGTTCCTCAACGAATCCAAGCGGCTGGACAATCGCCGCATGCTCAAGGAACTGGGCATTCGGCTGCGTTACCCGACCCTCCGGCAGGGGCTGCCCGCCTGCCTGCCGGAGGAGGTGTAACGCGTAAGGGATTCAGGACGCGCGCACGGCCCCCAGCGCCTGCGCCTCGGCCAGCAGCACCGCCGGCTCGGGCAGGTCGGTGATGGTGCGGCCGTAATGGGCGTGGCGGATCACGCCAGCGCCATCGATCACGAATGCGGCGGGCTGCTGGGTTTCCCGGCCTTCGAAAGCGCCATGCCCGTACCCCTGGCGGATGGCCCGGAAAATGACAGGCAGGTTGCCCGGCGCCAGATAGCCCGCCAGGCTGGCCTCGACCCCGTAGCTCGCATACACCCGCCCCTCGGGATCCCCCAGCAGTGCCGCGCCCGGAGCCTGGCGCTGGGCAAAGGCCGACAGCCGTTCGGGGCTGGACTGGAACACGATGGCCAGGGCAGCGCCGGCACGATCGAAATCGGGCGCGGCGCGGGTCAGCTCGACACTGGTCATCTGACAGACCGGGCAGCCCACATAGCGACTGAACACCAGCACCAATGGCCGGCCCTTGAAATCAGACAGCGACACCGTCGTGCCAGCGGCATCGGGCAGGCTGAAGTCGGGCGCGGTATCTCCAGGATTGCATTGCATGGTCATTCTCCTCCGATTTGTTCACGTTCTTTCAATGCGCGATAGAAACGCCGTGGGCTGTGCCACCGGACCCGCCAGGGAGCCGCCCCGCAATGTCACAGGCCAAGTTGCGGCCACAGGGCGTCGACGCGCGCCTTGACCTCCGGGCTCATGGCAATCGGCCGACCCCACTCGCGCTGGGTTTCGCCGGGCCACTTGTTGGTGGCATCCATCCCCATCTTGCCACCCAGGCCCGCCACCGGCGAGGCGAAATCCAGGTAGTCGATGGGACTGTTCTCCACCAGGTGCACATCCCGCACCGGGTCCATGCGGGTCGTCATGGCCCAGATCACATCCGGCCAGTTGCGCGCGTCGATGTCCTCGTCCACCACGATGACGATCTTGGTGTACATGAACTGGCGCAGAAAGGACCACACCCCGAACATCACCCGCTTGGCGTGCCCTGGATACTGCTTGCGCATGCGCACCACCGCCAGCCGATACGAGCAGCCCTCCGGCGGCAGGTAGAAATCCAGGATCTCCGGGAACTGCTTTTGCAGGATGGGCACGAACACCTCGTTCAGCGCCATGCCCAGGATCGCCGGCTCGTCCGGCGGGCGGCCGGTGTAGGTGCTGTGGTAGATGGGATCGTTGCGGTGGGTGATGCGGTCGATGGTGAACACCGGAAAGCGCTCCACCTCGTTGTAATAGCCGGTGTGGTCACCGAAGGGGCCTTCCGGCGCGATGTCGTTCGGGTGGATATGCCCCTCCAGCACGAACTCGGCACTGGCCGGCACCTGCAGGTCCGAGCCCTGGCACTTTGCCAGTTCGGTGCGTGAACCGCGCAGCAGCCCGGCAAAGGCATATTCCGACAGCGTATCGGGCACCGGCGTCACCGCGCCCAGGATGGTGGCCGGATCGGCGCCCAGCGCCACCGCCACCGGAAACGGCTCACCCGGATGGGCGCGCTGCCATTCGGCGAAATCCAGCGCCCCGCCGCGGTGCGCCAGCCAACGCATGATGACCCGGTTGGGGCCGATCACCTGCTGGCGGTAGATCCCCAGGTTCTGGCGCGGCTTGTGCGGTCCGCGCGTGACCACCAGCCCCCAGGTAATCAGGGGTCCGACGTCCCCCGGCCAACAGGTTTGAACCGGCAAGCGTGACAGGTCTACCTCGGCGCCTTCCCATACCTGCTGCTGACACGCGGGCCAGCGCACCGTCTTGGGCGCCATGTCCAGCACCTTGCGCATGATGGGCAGGCTGTTCCAGGCATCGCGCAGCCCCTTGGGCGGCTCCGGCTCCTTCAGAAACGCCAGGGTATGGCCGATCTCGCGCAGCGCCGCCAGATCCTCGGCCCCCATGCCCAAGGCGACGCGCCGGGTCGTGCCGAACAGATTGGCCAGCAGCGGGATCGATGAGCCCTTGGGCCGCTCGAACAACAGCGCCGGCCCTCCCGCGCGCAGGGTGCGGTCGCAGATTTCCGTCACCTCGAGCGACGGGTCCACCGGCACGCTGATGCGCTTGAGTTCGCCCTGCCGCTCCAGATGGCCGATGAAATCCCGCAGGTCCCGATATTTCAAAGAATCATCTCCTCGTT
>WOZT01000105.1 GCA_011620145.1 Gammaproteobacteria bacterium
AATCCCGGACTCGGCCAGATCGGCCCCAGATCCCCCCATTCGCGCGCCGTCAGGCGCGTTACACTCGCGTCACAACCCCGTCGCACTTCAGACTTGACCGCCCATGAGTTTATCCAGACCTGTCACTTATACGGCTCGACACGTTGATCTGATTGGGATCCCGGCGTGCCGCGCCTGTGCAGCCCGGTTGCTGACCCTGGAACGATCTCTTTGAACGCCAAGTCAATGCGCTCGCCGATGTCCTGAATCCAAAAATCGCATGGATCCAATCTGGACCCGTGGATGGGTCATTCAGATTTCGGGTGCGAAGCAGAATCCACTGAGGCAAAGTGGCCCTCCCTGCGGTCAGTAAACTGGGGCGGGGTGACTTCGGCGCGTATCCGGGGGAGCGCCTCCGGGTAGTGCTGTTGCAGATAGACGATCAGCCCCTCGCGGATGGCACACCGCAGATCCCAGGCCAAGGGCGCATTGCGGGCACTCATCAGGGCACGCAGTTCAATGACCCGCTCGCGGGCATCGGTTACCTGAAGAACATTGACCTTGCCATCCCAGAGCGGATGGGCTTTCAGCAAGCGCGTGAGTTCGGCCCGCAGTGGCTCCAGCGGCACCCCATAGTCGGTATACAAAAACACACTGCCGATCAATTCGGCCGAGGTGCGGGTCCAATTCTGGAATGGCTTTTCGATGAAGTAGTTGATCGGCAGAATCAAGCGCCGCCAGTCCCATAGCCGCACCACCACATAGGTCAGCGTCAGTTCCTCGATCCAGCCCCATTCGTTTTCCACGATCACCGCATCATCAATGCGAATGGGTTGAGTCAGGGCGATCTGGAATCCCGCCAATAGGTTGCCGAGGATCTTTTGAGCGGCGAAGCCGACCACCAGACCAATGATGCCGGCCGAGGTCAGCAGACTGGTGCCCAGTTGCCGCGCGCCGTCGAACAACATCAACGTCGAAGAGCCGGCAATCAGGACAATGAGAAAAATCCCCAGCTTTTTGAGAAATGAAAATTGGGTGCGGATGCCGCGCGCCTGGAGATTGTCCTCGACATCGATCCGGTAACGCAGCATGACCAGGCGTTCCATGACCGCCAGGGCGCGAATCAAGACCCAGGCCACCGTGGCAATCAACAGCATCGATGCGACAAGGTCAATGATCGTGGTGTAGCGGGGCGACGCGGGAAGCAGCGGTTTGGCCAGCATCAGAGCAATCAGGGGCAGCGCCAATTGCAGGCCGTTGGCCAGGATCGGGACGAGGAGCGCTTCCAGGGCGGTCGTCTGTTTTTGCGCCCAGTGCTCGGCAAAACGCGCTAGCCGCCGCGCGATCCGATACAGCACCCAGAAGGTCCAGATAAACAGCAGAATATCTGCCGCCTTTTCCAGGGCATCCGACAGGATAATTCCGGTCTTGTTCTCCATGGCGCGGATCAGCGGCTGCAAGGAAAGGTGCGTTCCCGCAACCAGCGTGGCAAGCACAATCGGATAACGAGAGGCTACCAGCAGTTCCCGGATCAACTGGCGTAATGCCGGCAAGGCGGGAGGTGCCTGATGGCTAAGGCCATTGCTTGGACGCAGCAGGCGATGGAGAAGTCCCGCAACCGCTGCAGTGACCAGCAGCAAAACGGCAGTGAGGAGCCACAGCGTCAAAGGGACCTGTCTGAAACTGTCGAGGATGCTGTTCATGGCTGGGGATCCTTCTCACCGTCGTTGGAGGATGGAGTCGAAGCTTGTTGTTGATTCGACTCCTTGAGATCCGAAGCAGACCCTCAGGTTCAAGGGGATGTCCCATTGGTGAGTCTGGCCACAATGCTGCGGCCGGGAACAGGATGCCGGTGGCGGTAGTATCACGTTGAGTTATCGTGTGATGGGGAAGTGAATCCAAGACAAGAGTGGCTGCTCGGCAACGATTCGCGCCGGCGCCATTGAACCTTGGTCGGCTTCCGAATACCTTGCCGACTGGAAATCAGGGCGACACTGCAGCGCTATTTTTGGAGCTAGCTGCTTTGACGATGCGCAAGGGGTGCGCTGCTTCCCAGCGCCAGGCGTCCGTAAGGAGAGTATGCAGATCACTGCGTTGCGGGGTCCATCCCAGTATCTGCTGCGCCCGAGTGGGATCGGCCACAAGTCGAGGGGGGTCTCCAGGGCGACGGGCGCCAATCTGATGGGGAACCTTGTTCCCGGTAATCTGCTCGATGGCCCGCAGGATTTCAAAAACGGAATATCCCTGCCCGTTACCCAGGTTGAGGGAGTCGCTTGCCCCGCCATTCAGCAGATGCCGCAAGGCCAGGGCATGGGCATCGGCCAAGTCACTGACGTGGATGTAATCCCGGATGCAACTGCCATCGGGCGTTGGATAGTCTGCGCCATGCACAGTCAGTGGATCTGAGGTTCCGGTCGCAGCACGCAAGGCCAGCGGGATCAAATGAGTTTCTGGATGGTGGCGCTCCCCTAATTCGCCGTCCGGATCAGCGCCGGCTGCATTGAAATACCGCAGAGAGACCGATTTAAGGCCATAGGCGGCGTCATAATCCCGCAGCAGTTGTTCCACCATCCACTTGCTGCGCCCATAGGGATTGATGGGCTGGCAGGGATGGTCTTCCGTCAGGGATTCCGTGGTGGGAACACCGTAGACGGCGGCTGTCGAGGAAAAGATGAAGCGACCGATGCCATGGCGCAACAGGGCGTCGAGAAGCTGTTTGGTGAGGATGAAATTGTTGTGGTAATAGGCCGCCGGGTTCTGGACTGATTCGCCGACCTGGATGAAGGAAGCGAAATGCATGACCGCATCGAAGTGCTCATCAGACAGGAGCCTTTCGACAAGCTCAAAATTCCCGAGATCACCGACAATCAGGTGACCGGAACGTACAGCTTCCGCATGTCCATTGCTTAAATTATCCAGAGTGACCGTGGCGTGTCCAAGCTGACTCAAGCGCTTGAGAAGATGGGAGCCGATGTATCCTGCCCCGCCCACCACCAGAATCTTGGCTTGTTCAGTCTGCATTG
>WOZT01000236.1 GCA_011620145.1 Gammaproteobacteria bacterium
CTGCTGGCACTGGCTGGCTGTAGCCCGCATCACCCAACGGCTGCCCCATCGCTGTCCACCACCGCCAAGGCGCAAAAGGCCAATACCACGCTGCCCGCCACAGCATCGAAAACTGCTCGCTCTTCCAGTACCTACTCAAGCGCAGCGTTGGGTGGCGCGGCCGACCAGATTCTGCTGATGCCCTATCCGGATAGTCCACAAGAGAGTGACCTTAACCTGTCCGAATCCGAGCTGGGATTGAACGGGCAGAGCGGGATGATTTGGGATCGTCTGCGCAGCGGGTTTGCTCTGTCGCTCGATGAACCGCAATCCGTTCGCCGGGAACTGGATGCCCTGAGCCCCCGCTTCATTGAGCGCAGCCTGGCACAATCCTCTGAATACCTTTATCTGGTGCTGGATGAAGTGGAACGGCGCGGCATGCCGGCGGAAATCGCCCTGCTGCCGCTGGTGGAAAGTGGCTACAATCCCGCCGCGGTTTCTCCGGGAAGAGCGGCTGGCCTGTGGCAGTTTTTGCCCGAAACCGCCCGCAATTTCGGTCTGAAATTGACCCACGCCTATGACGGGCGCCACGACGTGCTGGCCTCGACCCGTGCCGCACTGGATTACCTGGATCATCTGGGCGACACGTTTGGGGGTGATTGGCTGTTGGCCTTGACAGCCTATAACACGGGCGAGGGCACGCTGCAGCGTTGGATCGAACAGAATCGCCGGCTGGGTAAGCCAACTGATTTTGCAAGCCTCCCTATCCCCCCTGAAACGCGGCGCTATATCCCGCGTCTCATGGCCATGCGCGCGGTGGTCGAAAATCCACGTCGGCGCGGGGTGGAATTACCGGCGATTCCCAACCGGCCGGTGTTGGACATCGTCGATGTGCAAGGGCGGCTGGATCTGGCCGAGGCCGCAAATCTGGCTGATCTCAGCCTGTCCCAGGTGCTGCGCTACAACCCCGGGATCCAAGCCCAGAAAAACCTGGTGCCTTCCGGCCCTTTGTTATTGCCCGCCGCCCATGCCCGCCGCCTGCGGCAGCAGATGGAGAGTGGCGACGCCATGCAGTTGGCCCAGCAACATCGCGAATCCACTGTTCCGGAATCGGAAACCTTGGAAGAAAAGCCCTTGATTCGGGAAGCCGAGCGGGTGTTGACGGAAACGCAGGCCGGGAGCGATGCGTCATCCTACAAGACTCATACTGTTCGATCGGGTGACTCGCTTTACACCATCGCCCAGGCTCATCGGCTCGATAGCGCCGAGTTGGCCAAGTGGAACAAGCTGTCCAAGAAAGCAACCTTGAAGATCGGACAGAAACTGGCCTTGCAGGATCCGCACAAGCCACCCTCAAAATCCCCCGCCTCAAGCGCCACCATCTACTCGGTCCGGGCCGGCGATTCGCTTGCTTCCATTGCCCACAAGTTCGACGTCAGTGTGACCGAACTGACCCTCTGGAACGAGCTCGCGCCCAAGCAAAGCCTGCGTCCCGGCCAACGCCTGACCATCCACAAAATTGCCGCGGAGCGCCGCTCCCGGAGTTGATGGGGGTGGTATCATTTGCCGACCATTTTCTGGCTCAAGGATGATTGAACGATGGGTTTTCTGAATGGAAAGCGGGCCCTGATCGTGGGCGTGGCCAGCAATCGCTCGATCGCCTGGGGCATCGCGCAGGCCATGCGGCGCGAAGGGGCGGAGTTGGCCTTCACCTATCAGGGCGAGAAGCTCAAGTCCCGGGTGGAGGAAATGGCGACGGAATGCGGATCCTCGCTCTATTTTCCCTGTGATGTCGGCGATGATGCGCAAATCGACACGCTCATGACCGACCTGGGCAAACGCTGGGATGGGCTGGATATTGTCGTGCACTCCGTCGCCTTTGCGCCGCGGGAGCAACTGGAAGGCCGCTTCGTGGACAGCGTGACCCGGGAAGGTTTCCGCATGGCCCATGACATCAGCGCCTACAGCTTCGTGGCCCTGGCCAAGGCTGCTTACCCCCTGATGAAAGGCCGTCAGGGCGCCTTGCTCACCATGACCTACGCCGGCGCCGTGCGCGCCATCCCCAACTACAACGTGATGGGGCCGGCCAAGGCCAGCCTGGAGGCCAGCGTGCGTTTCCTGGCGCAGGACCTGGGTCCGGAGGGGATACGGGTGAATGCCATTTCCGCGGGCCCCATCAAGACCCTGGCCGCCGCCGGGATCAGCGGTTTCCGGGGCATGCTCAGCAAGGCAGAGGAAGCCTCGCCCTTGCGACGCAACGTGACCATCGACGAGGTGGGCAATGTGGGGGCTTTCCTGTGTTCCGACCTGGCCTCCGGCATTACGGGCGAAATCACCTATGTCGATGCCGGCTACAACATTCTGGGGCTGATTGCGTAGTCACATACCGCATTGCCAGGGTTCCGTCATTACGGGCGCGCATCCCTGGCCCCTGTAATGGCGGATGATTCCCGCGCTTCTCCAGACATACCTAAAGCAAAACTTGGCCGGCGGTCTTCAAGCGTTGCTCCCGCTCATGGGGAGGTTCGGCAAGAAGCGCCGTCTCGCCCTGTGCGCGAGCAACCAGCACAGCGCCTGTCGCATCACCGAAAACATTCACCGCCGTCCGGCTCATGTCGAGCAATCGGTCCACCCCCAGGACCAGCCCCAGGGCCTCCAGCGGCAGTCCCAAGACCGACAAGATCATGGCAATGGACACCAGGCTCGCCGATGGGATCCCCGCCACGCCGACCGAGGTCAGGAGCGCTACGCCCAGCACCAAGACCTGCTGGCCGATGCCGAGATCAATCCCGTAGAGTTGGGCGATAAACAACACCACGACGCATTCGAACAGCGCCGTGCCATCCATGTTGACCGTCGCGCCCAAGGGAATGACAAAGCCCGCCGTGCGGCGACTCACGCCGGCCCGCTGTTCCAGGCAATGCAGAGTCACCGGCAGGGTTGCAGCCGATGAACTGGTGGAAAACGCCATCAGAAGGGCGGGCATCATGGCCTGGAAATGCCGACGTGGGGAAA
>WOZT01000181.1 GCA_011620145.1 Gammaproteobacteria bacterium
CCCAGCCGATAGGTGTACTCCTGGCAATTGATCTGGATGGTGTGGCGCGGGCTGGCGACGAAGCGCCGCTTCATGCGCGTGTGTTCAGCCTGCATGCGGCGGGCCATTTCCTCCGGTGCGGGCGGATGGTACTGACCGGTCAGGTAGGCGGCCATCCAGCGCGATTGCTCGTCGGCGATGGGCATCATGGCGCAGAAAGGCTGCACCAGGCCGAGGAACAACAGATCCGGGTAGCGCGGATCCAGCATGCGCTGGTAGAGCGCGATGTCGTTGTCGGGCGCGCTGATCAGGCGCTCATCGAGGAAGGGAAAGCGGATCTGGTAGCCGGTGGCGTAGATGATCGCGTCCACGGCTTCCACCGAGCCATCGGCGAAGCGCACCCGATCGCCTTGCAGTTCAGCGATGGTCGGTTTGGGGAGTACATCCCCGCTGCCCATGCGGATGTGGATTTCGCTGGAGATGGTGGGGTGTTGCTGGCCGAACCAGCCTTGCGGGCGGGGTAGTCCATAACGCTGGGGATTGCCCGCCAACAGGTTCAGTCCCAAGGTCGCCAGCGGGTAGAGCAGTTTGTCGAACACCGCATCGGGCAAGGACCACGCCAGCCGCTCCACCCAGCCCGGCGGATCGCTGGGATGGCGCAGCAGCGAGTCGTAGACGATCTTTCCAAAAAAATACTTCGGCAGGATGTAGGTGCCGGTGCGTACCGACAGGAAGACTTTTTCCGCATTTTCCTTGTGGCCCAGTTCCGAGGCAATGTCCATGGCCGAATTGCCCATGCCCAGCACCACCACCCGTTTGCCGCGCAGGTCGTGGGGTTCGGCCGGATCGACGTAATCATGGGCATGCATCTGGATGCCGTCGAAATGTCCCGGCAGCGGTGGATTGGGCCAGCGCGGATCCCAGTGATGGCCATTGGCCACCACCAGCGCATCGAAATGTTCCGTGCTGCCGTCGCTGAGACTGACCTGCCAGCCTCCCGCCGCGAGTCGTTCGCAGCGGGTGACCGCGACACCCAGGCGAATCGCATCGCGCAGGCCGAAGTGGTCCACGAAAGACTCGAAATAGGCCGCGACCTGGGCATGGCCCGGGAAATCCGGGTAGTCGGCCGGCATGGGAAAATCCCGGAACGCCATCTGCGCCGGGGAGGTGTTGATGTGCAGCGAGCGATAGGCGGAGGATTTGCCGTTGTAGGCGATGTTGTTCTTGAACGCCCACATGCCGCCGATACGGTCAGCCGCCTCATAACAGACATGGGGCAGACCGTGGGCCTTGAAGTTGCGGCAAGCGGCAATCCCGCTTGATCCGGCGCCGATGATGCAGATGCGCGGCAATGCCTGATTCATGGATGTGCCTCCTTGGCGATCCGAGGGCCGGTGTCCTGTTGGCCCGACGCCACTATTTCAAGTCGGCACGGGCGCCGTCAATGGGGAATCGCAGAGGAATTGATCCGGAGCGGTTATTCTGGCGGCGGATTGCGCGCCGACTTGACCCGCGTGAGTGGTGAGGCGGTGATGCAGCGGCATTCAATGGCGGGAATGGACGGGGATGCAGATCATGGAAAGCGGGATGGTGGTGGGGATGGTTCTCGCCGTGGGGGTGGTGGCCATCCTGGCTTTGGCCTTGGTTCATCTGCGTGGACGCCTGCAGGCCGAGCTCAAGCTGCGTCAGCGCCTGGAAAATGATCATCACGATCTGCTGGGACGTCTCACCCAAAACGAAGCCGCTTTGCGCAATGAGACAGAGCGCCGTGCCGCGGCCGAGGCGCGCATCGCCGAGCTGCCGGCATTGTTGAAAGAGCGGACGCAACTGCAGCAGACGCTGAGCAACTTGCAGGCGCGGCAATCCGAGTTGCAGGAGCGCCTGACCCAGGAGCGCCAGGGCGCCGCCGAGAAACTGGCGCTGATCGACCAGGCTCAGACCAAGCTGGCCGATGCCTTCAAGGCGCTGTCGGTCGATGCCCTGCAACACAACAACCGCAGTTTCCTGGAGCTGGCGCGGGAAAATCTGGGCCGTTTCCAGCAGAGCGCCCAGGGCGATCTGGAGGCGCGGCAAAAAGCGATGGGGGATCTGGTCAAGCCCATCGCGGAATCGCTGGCGAAGGTGGATCTGCGCATCGGCGAGGTGGAAAAGTCCCGCATCGATGCCTACAGCGCCCTGGACCAGCAGCTCAAATCCCTGCTCCAGCACCACCTGCCGCAACTGCATCGGGAAACCGCCAGCCTGGTGCAGGCCCTGCGGCAGCCTGCGGTGCGCGGCCGTTGGGGGGAAATCCAGCTCAAGCGGGTGGTCGAACTGGCCGGCATGCTGGAACACTGCGATTTCACCGAGCAGGCCAGCATGGAGGGCGACGGCGGCCGACTGCGTCCGGATCTGGTGGTCCGGCTGCCGGGCGGCAAGCGCATCGCCATCGACGCCAAAACCCCGCTGGATGCCTATTTCAGCGCCGCCGAACTGGAATCCCAGGGTCACACCGCCGCCGCCGAACTGAAACTGCTCGACCATGCGCGCCAGTTGCGCGATCACATGCGCAAGCTGGCGGAGAAATCCTATTGGGAGCATCTGGCCCGGGAATTTGGTTCCAGCCCGGAATTCGTCGTGCTGTTCGTTCCGGGGGAGGCGTTCTACAGCGCGGCGCTCAAGGCCGACCCGACCTTGATCGAGCGCGGCGTGGAACAGCGGGTCATCCTGGCCACGCCGACGACCTTGATCGCCCTGCTCAAGGCGGTCGCCTACGGATGGCGACAGGAAGCCCTGGCGGAAAATGCCCAGGCCATCAGCGATCTGGGCAAGGAACTGTACAAGCGCATCAGCACCCTGGCGGAACACTGGGCGCGGGTGGGCAAGAGCCTGGGGCAGGCGACGGAGTCTTATAACAAGGCCACTTCGGCGCTGGAAAGCCGGGTGCTGGTGTCGGCCCGCCGCTTCCGTGACCTGCAGGCGACCGTGGATGGCGGCGAGATGCTTGCCCTCGATCCCATCGA
>WOZT01000021.1 GCA_011620145.1 Gammaproteobacteria bacterium
TCGAAGCGTTCGGGGTCCCGCCCCAGTTGCGTCAAAGCCGTTTGATCGTCCATGCGGGTCCTCCACGCGCCCTGGAAGGGGGCATCACGGTCCTTCGCTCACCTGCCGCTGCAATTTTTGCACCCCACGGCGGCCGATCAGGACCAGTAATACCGGCGCGCCGGCCAAAAGATGCCAGTAACAGGTGGCAAAGCGCCACAGCAAAATGGCGGTGGCCAACTGGGGCGCGGCCACATAGGGCGCCAAGAGGGCGGTCGATCCCAGTTCCGCCACGCCGGCGCCGCCGGGCATCATACCCACCTGTCCGGCGCTGAGCGCCACCATCTGTACCAGGAACACCGTGGCCCAGGCCATCGGCACATTGAGTCCCCACAAAATGAAATACAGCACGCTGTAGCGGGTGATCCACTGCAGGGCGCAAACCCCGTAGATCGCCAGCAGGCGAGGGATCGGAATCGCCAGCATTTCGTGGATGCGGCGGCGAAACTGCAGCGCGAAGCGGCCGATGCGGCGACGCGCCCGCGGGGTGATCCCGGCCTTGCCCCCCACGGCGTTGCTCCAGAGCAGAATGCGGCGAAAGCGCATCATCGCAGCCACGACCATCAACACCAGCAGCAACAGCAGACCTGCCGTCACAGCGGCCCCCGCTTCCAGGCCCGGCGGCCACAACGGGCACCACCACACCACCACCGGAATCAACAGGATGAAGAAGGTGAGGTCAACAAGCTGATCCATGGTGTAGATCGCCGCGCCATCGGCGCTGCGCAGGCCGTGGCGGCCCAGCAGCGTGGCGTAGGCAACCGGCCCCGCCAATCCCATGGGCGTGGCATTCACCACGCATTCGGTGGCCATGACGGTGGCCAGCGCCTCGCGCTGACCCAGACGCGTGTGACCCCGCGCCATCAAGCGCAGTCGCAGCGCGCTGAAATTCCAGGCGATTACGGCCAGAAGGGGCCCCAGCACGAACAGCGGCCAGGGCACCTGCCCCAGCAGACTCAGGCCCGCGCCACCACCATGCCACAGCGGCACCGCCAGCCCGGCCAGCAAGGCCAGCCCCAGCAAAATCCATGGATGACGTCTCAACGATGACTCCCCGCCTCATTCCCAACGCGCCACCCAGGCGCCCTTGGTGAGGGTTTCCCGTTCCCTGGCCAGCCGGTCCAGGGTGTCGAACCACCAGCGTGCGACACGCGGATGCCCCAGATCGGCCGGATGAATATCCAATCGGATCACGGCGCTGTCCCTGGCGCGCCACAGCGCCCAATCATTGCGCAACCGCGACAAGATGCGGCGACTGCGGCTGCGCACGCTCCACACCAGGCTGACCTGGCGCTCCGCCCGCCAGTCCGGCAGACGATACAAACAGCGCCGTCCCGCAGCATAGCGCACCGGCAGCA
The DNA here is from genome assembly GCA_011620145.1 of Gammaproteobacteria bacterium. Lineage (GTDB taxonomy): Bacteria > Pseudomonadota > Gammaproteobacteria > UBA5335 > UBA5335 > Macondimonas. Next base: position 1,398 of record WOZT01000021.1, read on the forward strand.
TGGGCAGTGCCCGGCGCGTGCCCCGGCTCATCAACCACGCCGGCGCCACGAAACCCTGAGTCGTCAGACCCACCTCGGAGAACTGCCGCAGCCCCTGGGCCACCCGAGCCAGGGCGCGCGGCGCGCTCAAGGCCGCGAACTCCCCTTCGCGGGCGGTATAGATCCGCCGCACCAGCCATTGCACCGGGGAAAGCCCCAGCGGTTCGCGGTCCTGGTGCAGAAAGCCATGGAGGACGATTTCGTCGCCTTGCGCCTGGCGGATCTGCAAGGCGCCGACAAAGTCCAGATGGGCGCGCAGCTCGCCCGCGCCATGGTAATCGGGCACCACCAGCAAGGAACAGGGAATCCGCCGGCGATCCAGTTCCTCGATCAGCGCGGCGTAACGGTGCCAGGTTTGCGGCGCCACATCATGCAGCACCACCATCAGCGGGCTCCGGCGTGGGATCCTGGGCGTCCGGACGGGCGTGAACAGCAGATTTTGCAAGGGTTTCATAGGTCAGCCTGAGTGGGTCCAGTTGCGCGCCCCAAGTCCACCGGGTTTGCACCCAGTGCCGGGCCCATTGCCCCATCGCCGGGGCATCCTGCGCGAACAGCGTGCGCACCGCTTCCGCCAGCGCCGCAGGCTCCGGCGCGTCCGCCAACACACCCGCCTGCGCGGGAATCAATTCGGGCAAGGCGCCCCGACGGCTGGCGACCACGGGGACACCGCTCGCCATGGCCTCCAGCACCACCAGCCCGAAGGTCTCGCAATCCCCGGCGTGGACGAACACATCGGCGCTGGCCATCAGGCGCGACAGCGCCGGTCCCCGCACGTAGCGGGAGCGCACCGTCACATTGGCCTGCCGCACCTGCGGCATCCCGGGACCGACCAGCAACAGATGGTAGGCCGGCCCCAGGCGACGAAATGCCTCGATCAAGGTGGGTAGATTCTTCTCCGGCGCGGCCCGGCCCACGAACAGCGCGAGCTTGGTCTGTGCCGACAGCCCCAAGCGAGCCTTGAGGGCAACCGCATCGGCAAAGCGGGGATGAAAGCGGTCGCAATCCACCCCCAGGCCCTGGGGCTGGAGGCGCGGGATCCCCACGCCCTCAAGCCGCTCCAGCACATACCGGCTGGGCACCAGCACGCAATCGAATTGACCATAAAACGTTTGCAGATAGCGCCTTGCAGGCGCTTGCAGCAGATCCCCACCCCAACGGCCGGCAATGGACAATACATCCGAGTGATAGAACGCCACCACCGGAACCCCCAGGCGCTGCCCAGCCTCCAGCGCGGCCCAGCCGGGCACGCCGGGATCGGCGGCTTCGATCAGGTCAGGACCGGCGTCCCGCAAGGCCGCAACCCACGGCAACCGGCGCCAGGGAAAGCGATAGCCCTGGCTGAAAGGCAGCGGGGCGGCCGCGACATAGCGGATCGATCCCACGCGACGCGCGCGCCGGGCAGGCACCACCAGCGTGTGGCGCCAGCCGGGCAGGGCGCCGAGGGTTTGTCGCTTGATTTCCAGATAGCGGCGCACGCCCCCGCTGTCCGGCGCATAGAAAAAGGTCACGTCGGCAAGATGCACCGGGCCTCTCCTCTCGGG
>WOZT01000168.1 GCA_011620145.1 Gammaproteobacteria bacterium
GAACTGATTGGGTGATGTTGAGATGGATGTGATTCTGCTGCAGAAAGTCGAAAACCTGGGTGGCTTGGGCGATCGCGCCTCCGTGCGGCCCGGTTATGCCCGCAATTTCCTGATTCCCTTCGGCAAGGCGGTTCCCGCCACCCGTGATCGGATTGCCGAGTTCGAATCCCGCCGCGCCGAACTGGAGCGCCAGGCGGCGGAGAACTTCGCCCATGCCCAGGGCCGCAAGACCGAGCTGGAAAGCGTGACCGTGACGCTGCGCGCCAAGGCGTCCAGCGAAGGCAAGCTGTATGGTTCCATCGGTACCGCCGATGTGGCCGAAGCCTTGACCGGCTCCGGCCATCCGGTGGAGCGCCGCGAAGTGCGCCTCCCCGACGGTCCGATCCGTGTCGTGGGCGAATACGATGTGGCCGTGCATCTGCATTCCGATGTGGATGCGGTGATCCATATCGTGGTGGTGGGCGAGGAGTGATTCAGCCCGGGTCGTGATGAGCGACCCGGCGTTGCCAGCCAGCGGGGATCGGCAGCCATGAGCGAACGCCGCAAAGGGGGTTCGAGCGTTTCTGCCGAGCCCGACGCCATGCGCGTCCCCCCCCATTCGCGCGAAGCCGAGCAGTCCCTGCTGGGCGGCCTCATGCTGGACGAGGCGAGCTGGGAGGCAGTGGCCGATCAGGTCACCGAGGAAGACTTCTATTTCGTCGCCCACCGGCTGATCTTCCGGGCGCTGGCGAGTCTCGCCGAGGCGGGTCAGCCACGTGATGTGGTCACGGCCTCCGAATGGCTGCAGCGCGAAGGCAGCCTGGAAACGGCTGGCGGCTTGGCCTATGTCGGCACCCTGGCCCGCGACACCCCCAGCGCGGCCAATGTCGCCGCCTATGCGGCCATCGTCCGCGCCCGCAGCGTCCTGCGCCAACTGATCCGCATCGGCACCGACATCGCGCAGAGCGGTTACGACCCCCAGGGTCGCGAAGTCCCCGAACTCATCGACGCGGCCGAGCGGCAGGTATTCCAGATCGCCGATGCGGGTCTGCGCAACAAGCAGGGTTTCGTGCCGATTCGGCGCCTGCTCACCGAAGCGCTCGACAAGATCGACATTCTCTTCCAGTCCGATAATCCCATCACCGGCCTGGGCACGGGATTGATCGATTTCGATGAAAAGACCGCCGGATTGCAGCCGGGGGACCTGGTGGTGATTGCCGGGCGGCCCTCCATGGGCAAGACCAGCTTTGCCATGAATCTGGCGGAACACGCGGCGATCCGGGACAAGGTGCCCACGGCGATTTTCAGCATGGAGATGCCCGGCCAGCAACTGGCCATGCGCATGATTTCATCCCTGGGCCGCATCGACCAGAGCAAGGTCCGCACCGGCCGGCTGTCCGACAGCGACTGGCCGCGCATCACCTCGGCGGCGACCCTGATTGCCGAAGCGCCGATGTTCATCGATGACTCGCCGGCCCTGTCACCCACCGAGATTCGTGCCCGCGCCCGGCGGCTCAAGCGCGAGCACGGTCTGGGGTTGATCGTGGTGGACTATCTGCAGTTGATGCAGGTCCCGGGCAACAAGGAAAACCGCACCACGGAGATATCCGAAATCTCCCGCAGCCTGAAGGCATTAGCCAAGGAGCTGTCCGTGCCGGTCATCGCCTTGTCCCAGCTCAATCGCAACCTGGAGCAGCGCCCCAACAAGCGGCCCGTGATGTCGGACCTGCGCGAATCGGGGGGTATCGAGCAGGATGCCGACCTGATCGTCTTCATCTATCGGGACGAGGTCTACAATCCGGAGAGCCCCGACAAGGGCACCGCCGAGATCATCATCGCCAAGCAGCGCAACGGTCCGACCGGCACGGTCCGGCTCACCTTTCTCGGCCAATACACCCGTTTCGAAAACTTCGCCTCGGAGGATTACGGCGGGGGCTACGCATGAGCGGCGTCATGACGGGGACACCCTGGATCCGTATCGATCTTGCCGCTCTCGCGCACAATCTCGCCTTTGTTCGCCGCCACGCGCCGCGTGCGCGGGTGATGGCCGTCGTCAAGGCCGATGCCTATGGCCATGGCCTGCTGGCTGTTGCGCGCACCCTGGCGGCGCACGCCGAGGCGCTGGCGGTGGCGCGACTCGATGAGGCCCTGCGGCTGCGCGCCGGTGGCATCATGGCGCCCGTGGTGGTGCTGGAAGGGGTGTTCGACGCGCAGGGCTTGGCAGCAGCGGCGCTGCAAAACCTGGATCTGGTGGTTCACGATCCGCTGCAGGTCACGCTTTTGGAGCAGTCGCAGGCGATGTTGCCCCGGCGGCTGCGGGTCTGGCTCAAGGTGGACACGGGCATGGGGCGGCTCGGCGTCCAGCCCGGCGCCGTCGACGCCCTGTGGCAGCGCCTGATGGATTGTCCGGCTGTCGAGGCGCCGGTAGGCCTGATGACCCATCTGGCCCATGCCCGGCGCGGTGTTTGTCCCGAAACCCGTCTGCAACTGGATCGATTTGCCCACGCCTGCGGCGCCTTGCCCGGACCGCGCAACATCGCCAATTCCGCTGGCATCCTGGCCTGGCCCGAGAGTCACGCGGATTGGGTGCGGCCCGGAATCATGCTCTATGGGGTGTCGCCTTTCGCGGGTGAGCAGGGTGCGGACATCGGTCTGCGTCCGGTGATGTCGCTGTGTTCCGAGTTGATTGCGGTCAAACCCCTGCGGCGCGGCGCGCCCGTGGGTTATGGCGCAATCTGGCAGGCGCCCAGCGATACCACCCTCGGGGTGGTCGCCGCGGGTTATGGCGACGGTTATCCGCGCAGCTTGCCTGCCGGCACGCCGGTATGGGTGGGCGGCCGGCCGGTGCCGCTGGTGGGGCGGGTGTCCATGGACCTGTTGACGGTGGATCTGGGGCCTGGCGCTCGGGAAACCGTGGGCACCGAAGTCGTGCTGTGGGGCGCCGGCGGGGCATCAGTCGAGGCGCTGGCGGCGCCTCTGGGCACCATCGGCTATGAA
>WOZT01000094.1 GCA_011620145.1 Gammaproteobacteria bacterium
GCACCATGGCCACCGCCCGGAACAGGGCGCGGCGCTTGTTGAGGGTTTCCTCCCATTCGGCAGCCGGATCGGAATCGGCGACGATGCCGCCACCCGCCTGCAGGTGGAGCTGGCCGTTCTTGATGACGGCGGTGCGGATGGCGATGGCGGTGTCCATGTTGCCGTTCCAGCCGATGTAGCCCACCGCGCCGCCATAGATGCCGCGCTTGACCGGCTCCAGCTCGTCGATGATTTCCATCGCCCGCACCTTGGGGGCGCCGCTCAGGGTGCCGGCGGGAAACGTGGCGCGCAGGGCGTCCAGGGGGCCCAAGCCCGGCGACAACTGGCCTTGCACATTGGAGACGATGTGCATGACCTGCGAATAGCGCTCGATCACCATCTGCTCGGTTACCACCACGCTGCCGACCTCGCACACCCGGCCCACATCGTTGCGCCCCAGATCGATCAGCATCAGGTGCTCGGCACGTTCCTTGGGATCGGCCAGCAATTCGGCTTCCAGCGCCAGATCCTCGGCCAGATCCCGCCCGCGTGGCCGGGTCCCCGCGATGGGGCGCACGGTGAGAATACCGTCCTCCAGGCGCGCCAGTACCTCGGGGGAAGCGCCCACCACCTGGAAATCGCCCAGATCCAGATGGAACAAATACGGCGAGGGATTCAGGCAACGCAGTGCGCGATACAGATCCAGGGCATGCTCGTGATAGGCCACCGACATGCGCTGCGAGGGCACCACTTGCATCACATCGCCTTCGAGGATGTAGGACTGGATGCGCCGCACCGCCGCTTCGTAACCCTCGCGGCTAAAGCTGGCCCGGAAGACGTCGTGACCGCTGGCCGTGGTGGCAAGGGGCGTGAGCTGGCGGGTCGGCGGCAAGGGATCGGCCAGTCGGGCGACCAGTTCGTCCAGCCGGGCCTCGCCACGAGCCAGATCCTGTGTGTCGTTGGGATCGGCCAGCACGATCACCGTCAGCTCGCCGCTCAGGTTATCGAAGGCCAGCACTTCCTCGGACACCATCAGCAGGATATCCGGCGTGCCCAGCGGATCGGGTTTCGCGAGACGCTGCCCCAGCCGCGGCTCGATGTAGCGCACCGATTCATAGCCGAAGTAGCCCACCAGGCCGCCGGTGAACCGGGGCAAGCCGGGCAACGGCGCCACCCGGAAACGGCGCTGGAAATCCTCGATCCAGGCCAGGGGATCGGCGCAGTCGGGATGGGACTCCACCACCTGGCCATCGATTTCCCGTTGCAGGTGATTGCCGCGCACCCGAATCACACTGCGGGCGGGCAGGCCAATGAAGGAATAACGCCCCCAGCGCTCGCCGCCCTGCACCGATTCCAGCAGGTAGCTGTACGGCCCGCGGGCCAGCTTGAGGTAGATCGACAAGGGGGTGTCGAGATCGGCGAGGACGCGGCGCACGAGCGGTACGCGGTCATAGCCTGGTGCGGCCTGCTGGGAAAAATCGGCGGTGATCATGCAAACCCCGGCGTGGGATGGGAACACAAGGAACGCGACGCGGATCGGTCCCGCGACAGTCGTCAGGCCAAACGGCATGCCCCGCGCCATCGGCCGCGGGTGGCATTATACGGTTCCTGCAATGTGTTCCCCATCATCTGCTCAGCCGGTTCAGACAGTCCATCAGATCACTCATGCGGTCGATCACCGCAGCGGCCCCGACCTGTCGCAGGTCGAGGCCATGGTTATATCCATAACTCACGGCGATGACAAGACAGCCGGCCGCCTGCCCGGCGCGGATGTCATTCAGCGAGTCTCCCACCATCGCGGTGGCCGTTGCCGTGACCTCCAGCGCGGCCATGGCGTGAACCAGCGGGGCGGGATCGGGCTTGCGTTGCGGCAGACTGTCCCCGCCGACGCAGACCTCGAAGCAATCCAGCACACCCAGATGTTCCAGCAGTGGCGCCACGAAACGCGCTGGCTTGTTGGTCACCACCCCGAGCCGATAGCCTTCTCCATGGAGCCCGCGCAGGGTCTCGGCAACGCCCGGATACAGTTGGCTGCGCAAACACAACTGGGCTTCATAGGCGGCCATGAACGGGCCCCAGGCCTGGTCTACCTGGGCGGGATCCTCATGGCCCACCATGCTGCGACCCAAAGCGCGTGCCAACAGCAGTCGCGCGCCATCACCCACATAGCCCCGGACCTCCTCCTCGCTCAGCGGGGCACGCCCCAACCCGGCCAAGACCTGATTCACGGCAGCGCACAGATCAGGGACGCTGTCGACGAGCGTGCCATCCAGATCGAACAGCACCGCCCGCCGCATGGCATTCACCGAGCCGAGGTCTCGGCCAGTCGCTCGCGCATCGCCTGGATGACGGCGTGGTAGTCCGGTGCGCCAAAGATGGCCGAGCCGGCGACGAAGGTATCGGCGCCCGCCCGGGCCACCTCGGCGATGTTGTCCACCTTGATGCCGCCGTCCACTTCCAGGCGGATGGGCCGGCCGCTGTCCTCGATGCGCTGGCGCACCGCGGCAATTTTCTCCAGCGCGCCCTTGATGAAACGCTGGCCGCCAAACCCCGGATTCACCGACATGATCAGCACCAGATCCAGCTTGTCCAGCACGTGATCCAGATGATGCAGCGGCGTGGCGGGATTGAAGACCAGGCCCGCCTGGCAGCCGTTGTCATGGATCAACTGCAAGCTGCGATCCACATGCTCGCTGGCTTCGGGATGAAAGCTGATCAAGCTCGCGCCCGCTTCGGCGAAATCGCCAATCAGCCGATCCACCGGCTTCACCATCAGATGCACATCGATGGGCGCCGTGACGCCATGCTGGCGCAAGGCTTCGCACACCAGGGGGCCAATGGTGAGGTTGGGGACGTAATGGTTGTCCATCACATCGAAATGGACCCAATCCGCTCCGGCCGCCAGCACGGCGTCGACTTCCGCGCCCAGGCAGGCGAAATTGGCAGAGAGTATGGAGGGGGCGATGATGAATTCGCGCGACAAGGG
>WOZT01000114.1 GCA_011620145.1 Gammaproteobacteria bacterium
TTGCTGGGAGACAGCGCCAGCCTGCGCTGGCTGCATCAACAGATCTGGATCGGCGCCGATCCGGCGCGCGCAGCCGCTTGGGGCGTGGCGTCGAATGAGCCCGTTACTGTCGCTGCCTGATCGCAGGCTTGCCTCAACTTTTCCACGCTGGGTGATGGCGAACAGATGCCCATCGCCTATTGTCTCCCGCTTTTTTTGGATCTTCCGCGGGATAAAACGCCGAATTGAGTGAGTTCAATTTCAGCTTGAACCCAACGGCGTGGGGCGTCACCCCGGATTCTTTGCCTGGGCACAACTGTGGGATTGATGGGTAGCCATCTTGTTATGCCGGGCTTATAATTAGCCCCCTAATGATTAGAGGGCTTTTCTTTGCTCCCGCTTGACGAACGCTTTTCGAACGCCCTGCATAACGCGGCACGCGCCTGGAGACTGGCCGTGGATCGTCGGCTCAAGCATTTGGGCCTCAGCCAGGCAGGCTGGATGACTGTCACGGTCCTTGCCAAGGCAACGGAGCCCTTATCCCAGGTCGATCTGGCCAACCGCCTGGGCGTTGAAGGCGCGACGATGGTGGCCATGATCGATCGGCTGGAAAAAGCCGGCTTGGTGGTGCGCAAGCCTTCTGAAAGTGACCGGCGCGTTAAATGGGTGGAGCTGACGGAGGCGGGTGATCGGCTCTATGGCCTCGTCAAGGCCGAATCGAACACCTTTCGCAATGAGTTTTTGAAAGATATCGATGCGGAAAGCCTGTTGATCGCCACCGAACTCCTGGAGCGATTGCATGGGGTGGCGGAGTCGGCCAAATGAGCAGCACCGCTATCCCCACGATGGCCGAAAGTCCTGGTTTTGGCCTGAACCGACGCATGATCACCGTCTCGATCATGCTGGCCACCATCATCCAGACGCTCGACAGCACCATCGCGAACGTCGCCCTGCCGCATATGCAAGGCAGCTTGTCCGCCTCACAGGACCAGATCACCTGGGTGCTGACGTCCTACATTGTCGCAGCGGCAATCGCCACGCCGTTGACCGGTTGGATGGTCGACCGCTTCGGTCAAAAAAACGTATTCCTGATGTCCATTGCCGGCTTCACATTTGCTTCGGCCCTGTGCGGTATTTCGATGTCGTTGACAGAAATTGTGGCGGCTCGGTTGCTGCAGGGCGTATTCGGCGCCGCATTGGTGCCGCTGTCGCAAGCGGTTCTGCTGGATATCAATCCGCCTGAAAAGCGCGGTTCGGCGATGGCGGTGTGGGGCATGGGCGTGATGGTGGGCCCCATTCTGGGGCCGACACTGGGCGGCTGGTTGACGGACAGTTACGACTGGCGTTGGGTCTTTTTCATTAATGTCCCGATCGGTGCCACAGCTTTCTACGGGGTGTGGCGATACATCCGGAAGGTGCCGGGCGAGCGGGCCATGAGCTTCGATGCTTTCGGATTTGTGACCTTGAGTCTGGCCATCGGTGCGCTGCAAATGCTGTTGGATCGTGGCGAACAAAATGACTGGTTTTCGTCGCTTGAAACCTGGATCGAAGCGATCGTGCTGGCCATGAGCTTCATCTATTTTGTGATTCACACTGTTTTCATGCCCGCCGAAAAATCCTTTTTCGACTATCGTTTGGTGAAAAATCGGAATTACGTGAGCGGCCTGCTGTTTATCTTTGTGGTCGGCATGGTGTTGTTCGCGATTCGTGCCATGACGCCCACCATGCTGCAAAACCTTTTTCAATACACCGCTGCGACGGCTGGGCTCGTAACAGCGCCAAGCGGCATCGGCACCATGATTTCCATGCTTCTGGTCGGGCGCCTGGTCGGGCGCGTCGAGCTGCGTCTTCTTTTGTTCTCTGGATTTGTCATTACGGCCCTGTCGCTCTGGATGATGAGTGGTTATTCACTTGAAATTGCGAAGAGCGATATTGTGTGGCCCGGTGTGATTCAGGGTATCGGCATGGGTCTGGTTTTTGTGCCCTTGAGCACGGCGACATTTGCTACTCTGTCGCCCTCCATGCGCGCGCAGGGCACAGCCATCTATAGCCTGATCCGTAACATTGGCAGCAGTATCGGCATCTCCCTGGTACAGACCTTGTTGGTGCGCAACACCCAAATCATGCACGCATCGCTGGCTGAAAAAATCACCTATGCCAATCCCGCATTCAATGATCCTGTCGTTGCCTCGGTTTATAACCTGGGCACCCTGGAAGGGTTGGCGACGCTCAACGGGGAAATAACCCGGCAGGCCGCGATGATCGCCTATGTCGATGACTTTTGGATGATGACCATTTTAACCGTGCTGGTTATTCCCCTGTTGCTGCTGATCAGCCCGCCGAAAAAAGGTGAAGCAAGCATGACAGACCATATTGCGATGGATTAGTGACATGAACGATTTAACGAGCGGCATGGCTCAAGGCGACCAGGCATCCATTTTTTGGCCTTCAATGCGGCTGACGGTTATCTGTCTGTGCGCCATTCTGTTCGGGATGGTCGGCTGTGCCAGAATCCCCGCTGATCACGATACGTTACCGCAGCAGGATCTTGCTGGTGTGCAACTCGCCCCAAACATCAAGCTGGCGCGTGATGGTTGGCCGCAGGCGCAATGGTGGACGCGCTATGGCGATGAGCAGTTGAACCAGTTGATGGCCCAGGCTTTGAAGGATGGCCCCACATTGCAAGTGGCCGGGGCCCGCATTGGCTCGGCGCGCGCGGCACTCAAATTGGATCGTGCCGATCTGGGCGCTGATGTGGCACTTGATGCAACAATCAATCGTCAGCGCTACTCCGCCAATGGCTTGTTTCCACCACCCATTGGGGGCCGCTATTACGGAGAATCAACGCTTCGTCTGATGGCAGGTTATGACCTCGACTGGTGGGGAAAGCGTCGGGCAGCAATCGAGGCGGCGGTCGGTGAGGTGAATGCGCGTCGGGCTGAATATGCCCAAGCGGAACAGACACTGGCTGCTTCGATTGTGCAGAGTTATTTCAATTTGCAGGCGGGCGGCGCGCGTTTGGCCAACGTCGAAAAAATGCGTGTGGCGCAGCGCAGCCTGGTGATGGATCGAAGTAAACGCGTTGCGCATGGCCTGGCGTCCATTGATGAACAACGTAAGGCGGAAGAAGATCTGGCTGGATTGAATGAGCAACATGCGGCGCTTGCGGCGCAGTATGGCCGCGAGCTTGAGGCATTGCGCGCCTTGTTGGGCGCAGATGGTCATGCACTGGCCAGTTTTGCGCCGCACGCGCTTCCTGACGTTCCCGATTCATTGCCGACAAACCTCGGTATTGAGTTGCTGGCGCGCCGTCCTGATCTGCAAGCCGCACGGTGGCGAATCGAAGCCTCATTGAGCCGCATTGAGGCGGCACAAGCGGCGTTTTACCCCGACATCAATCTCAGCAGTTTTTTTGGCTTTGATGCCTTGTCGATTGACAACCTCATGAAGGCATCGAGCCGAACACCTTTCATAGGTTCAACACTGAGCCTGCCATTGTTTGACAGCGGCAGATTGCAAGCCCGTCTCGGTGTGGCACGAATTCAGCGCAATGAAATCATTGCCGATTACAACCAGTCTGTATTCGTGGCCGTGCGCGATGTGGCGCAAAGCGGATTGGCCCTGCAAGGCCTGGAAATTCAGACCCGGGAACAGGCAGCGTCAGCCGCCGCCATACAGGCCTTGATGAACACCGCATCGGCCCGATTCAATCAAGGTCTGATCGATCACAGCACCTTGCTGTCCGCTGAAATGGCGGTACTCAAGCAGGAAGATGCCAGCCTGCAATTGAAAAATCAGCAACTGCAGGCTGAAGTGGCCTTGATCAAGGCATTGGGGGGCGGTTATCGGGCGGAACCAAGCCCCATGGATACTGCGCTCAAACAGTAAGCGGGTAAATGGAACAGCACTTATGACAACAGACAATCCGGTCACTTCGAATAATCGCAAACGCCGACTGATGATGCTGGGCGCAACCCTGCTTTTCATTCTGCTCGCGATTGCCTACGGCATTTATTACATCCAGGTGTTATCACAGCAGGAAGAGACCGATAACGCTTATGTGGGTGGCAACCTGATCACACTGACCTCCCAGGTTTCCGGCAATGTCCAGGACATTCTTGTCGTTGAAACTCAGCAGGTTCAAGCCGGCGCAGAGGTCATCAAGCTGGATCCCACTGATGCCGAAGTGGCGCAACGTCAGGCGGAGGCCCGCTTGGAGGCGGCGGTATTCCAGTTGCGCGAGCGCTACGCCTCTCTTGCCCAATATGAGGCAGTGATCGCACAGCGCCAGCTTAGTGTACAAAAGGCGCAGGATGATCTGGCGCGTCGAGCGCCGCTGGCTGGCGACCAAACTCTGTCAGCCGAAGAGGTTGCACATGCCAGACAGGCTGATGAAGATGCCAGGGCCGCACTGGATGTCGCTGTCAAGCAGGCAGAATCCGTCCGATCGGGGCTGGGTGGGGTGGCGCTGATCAACCATCCGAGTGTGCTTTCCGCCAAGGCTGATTTCATCCAAACCTGGCTTGCGCTGAGGCGTAATGTGATTCTGGCCCCGGTGTCGGGTTATATCGCCAAGCGCAGTGTGCAGGTGGGTGCTCATGTCACGCCGGGAACGGTCATGCTCTCCATCGTTCCACTGGATCAATTATGGGTTGATGCCAACTTCAAGGAATCGGAATTGCGCAATATCCGTGTGGATCAGCCCGTTAAGATCGAAGCGGATCTCTACGGCAGCAAAGTGGAATATCACGGTAAAGTTGGCGGCTTATCAGCCGGAACAGGCAGCGCTTTTTCGTTGCTGCCAGCACAGAATGCAACCGGAAACTGGGTCAAGGTCGTTCAGCGTTTGCCGGTTCGGATTCAGCTTGATCCGAAGGAATTGGCTGAGCATCCCTTGCGCATTGGCTTGTCAACGACGGTGACGGTGGATACGCATCAACGGGACGGCGGTGTGCTGGGAAGTTCCATGCCTTTGGCGCCAGTGAATTCCACCCAGGTCCTGAACCAACCCATTCAGGAAGCCGAAGCCATTGCCGATCGCATTATTTCCAGAAGTCTTGCGAAATAATTTGGTTCTGGTGTTTGAGCGAGCATGAAATAGGCACAACATGTACCGCAAAATTCTACTGGCCTACGATAGTTCAAAGTTCAGCGCATCGGCCCTGCGTCAATCGGTCGAACTGGCGAGCCTGTGCAAGGCGGAATTACACCTATTGGGGATCGTCGTCACGACTGGGGGGATGGCAATTGCGGAGGCAGTTGGCCCCCCGGACGTGTGGGGACGAGAGCGAGAGGATCTGAAGCGAGTCATCGAACCCATTGTGAAAGACCTTCGCGCGCAAGGGCTAACGGTGTTTGCCGGTCTTCGTCATGGCGCGCCAGCGGTTGAAATTGCCGCTTATGCTCATGAAGTCGGCGCCGATCTGGTGGTGGTTGGCCACAGCCATAAAGATGCGCTGACACGCTGGTTCCAGGGTTCCGTCGGCAGCAAGCTGCTGGATCATTTGCCGTGCAGCCTGCTCGTGGCAACGGACAAGGGCGAATGACCCTCCCGCGTTTGTGATCTGAGCGGCGCGCGGGTCTGCCCTCGTCAGCGATGCGGAGCGGTGGCGAACAGAAAGAGCGCTGGCTGCCATCCGCCCCGAAAAGCCCGTCAGCGCCAGCGTTCCGGGCGCACTTCGACCTGTGCCTGATTCACGCTCACCCACAGGCTGCCGTCCTGAACCGAGACCTGCATCTGCATGCTGCGCGATAGCTCCGGAACCAGGGCGGCCGTGGCCGTCGCGGGCAGGTGCAGCACGGTGAGATTGTCGAAACGGGCGAGGCTGCCGCGAATCTTCTCCCACCAGATGTGCGGCGCGCGCTCGCCATAGGTCACCACCGTGACGCGCTCGGCGCGGTGGGCACCCTTGCGGATGCGGCTCTCATCGGGCAGGCCCAGTTCGATCCAGTGGACGATGGCGCCGGTCAAATCCTTTTGCCAGAGATCCGGTTCATCCTCGCTGCTCAGCCCGCGCGTGAATTGCAGATCCGCGCTTGCGTAGAGGGCGAAGGTCAGAATCCGCACCATCAGCCGCTCTTCGGTCTCGGACGGGTGGCAGGCCAGCGTCAGGGCGTGGTCCGCGTAGTAGCCGCGATCCATGTCGGCGATGTTGAGCTGGACCTTGTAGACCGTTGCCTTGAGCGCCATGTCAGCGTGTCACCCGCATCATGGCAATTGCTGCGCCGAAAAGCGGCGTCCCTTGATGCCCGCCTCGCTCAGGCGCCGGAGCGCCGCCGGCGCCGCCGACCGATCGACGGCGACAAAGGCGTGGCGATCGAAGAGATCGATCTTGCCCACCGCCGTTCCCGCGATGCCGTCCTCGCCCGTCAATGCCCCCAGGATGTCGCCCGGTCGCAGCTTGTCGCGGCGACCGCCGCCGATGCGCAATGTGATCCAGCGCGGCGCCACCACCGGCGCTTGCGCATCGATCGTCGGCAGCGGCTGCCACTGCAAGGGGCGCTGCTGTTTGTCCTCGATCACATTGGCGCGATGCACCTCGCCGGGCGCGCACAGGCTGAGCGCGAGGCCGGTCTGGCCGGCGCGACCGGTGCGGCCGATGCGATGCACATGGGTTTCAGGCTCGAACGCCAGCTCGACATTGATCACGGCGGCGAGATCCTTGATGTCCAGGCCCCGCGCCGCAACGTCGGTCGCCACCAGCAGCGGACAACTCTGGTTGGCGAATTGCACCAGCACCTGGTCGCGCTCGCGCTGTTCCAGATCGCCATGCAGGGCGGCGACATGAAATCCCGCCGCCCGCAAGGACTGGGCAACCTCGTCGCAGCGTTGCCGCGTGTTGCAGAACAGCACGGCCGAGGCGGGCTGGTAATGCCGCAGCAAGGCATTGAGCGCCTGCTCCCGGGCGCGCGGGTCGACTTCGAAAAAGAGCTGCTCGATCTGCGTGTCCGCCGCCGCCGAAGGCACGGTGATCTCCACCGGATCGTGCTGGAAACGGCGGCTCAAGGCGCGAATCGTGTCCGGATAGGTGGCGGAGAACAGCAGCGTCTGGCGCTCCGGCGGCGCGCATGCGATCACCTCGACCATGCTGTCGTGGAAGCCCATGTCGAGCATGCGATCGGCCTCATCCAGCACCAGCGTTTTCAGCCGCGACAGCTTCAGCGAGCCTTTGGTCAGATGCTTCAGGACGCGCCCCGGCGTCCCGACCACGACATGGGCGCCGGATTCCAGGGAATTCAGTTGCGGCGCCATCGGCATGCCGCCGCACAGGGTCAGCATCTTGATGTTGCCCAGGCCCCGCGCGAGTTGGCGCAGCACCTTGGTGACCTGGTCCGCCAGCTCGCGGGTGGGGCAAAGGATCAGCGCCTGGGGCTCGAAACAGCGCGCATCGAGGCGGGTCAGCAGGGCGATGCCGAACGCGGCCGTCTTGCCGCTGCCCGTCATGGCCTGGGCGATGACATCCTGCCCGGCCAGCAGCGCGGGCAGGCTTTGGGCCTGCACCGGCGTCATGGCGTCGTAGCCCAGCTCGTGCAAGGTGGTGAGCAGTTCCGGCGCGAGCGGCAGGGTGGAAAAGGCGGCGGGAGTCGATGGCACGGCAAGGCGATCCGAGGAAAGGAGGCGCTATGGTACACCGGGGTGGCTGCCGCTAGCGGTCGCGCTGGATCCGTTGTCGAGGCAAATAGGGAGCTCAAGCTGTCTCGGCTGACCTTGCCCCCGGTTCGCCCGCGGCGATGTCCGGGCCGTGCAGCACCGCGTAGCCGAGCGCTTCGAGCCAGGCCAGGGCGGCGTCTTCGACGATGGATTCGGAACAGCGCGTGTTCACGGCTGCGGCCCCGCGAGCATGTTCATCACCAGCCGGATCATCACGTCCTTGTCCTTCGGCGCCGACGCGGCCACCAGCAGCGCGAGCGCCGCGAGCCCCACATCGTTGATCACGGCCTGGCCGTCGCGGAACAACCGGCCGTTGCGGTTCAGGAAGTCCACGAACAGGAACGAGCCGATGCGCTTGTTGCCATCCGAAAAGGGGTGATTCTTGATCGTGAAGTACAGCAAATGCGCGGCCTTCGATTCGACCGTCGGATACGCCGGCTCCCCGAACACGCTCTGGTCGAGGTTGCCGAGCAGGGCGGCGAGCCCTTCTTCGCGCTCGCGACCGAACAGATCCGTGGCCTCGCCGCGCCCGATCAGGTCGGCCTTGAGTCGCCCGATCGCGGCGCGCGCCTCTTCCACGGCCGGCAAAACGCCACCCCGGTTCCCCTTCGGCTCTTCCAGCAAGCCTTCGTCATAGCGTTGCAGGAGCAGGAAGGTCTGCGTATAGCGGGCAATGACATCGACCAGCCCGCGCCCCTGGTCCGTGGTCAGGGCCTCGCCGGCGGCCGCCTTGCGGACCAGTGCCAGCGCGGCTTCCAGCTCGCGCGCGTTCTGCTCGAAGCGCTGCTGGTTGATCGTGTAGCCCCGCACCAGGTGCTCGCGCAGCGTGCGGGTGGCCCAGATGCGGAACTGGGTGCCGCGCAACGACTTGACGCGATAGCCGACCGAAATGACGACGTCGAGGTTGTAGTGGTCGACCTGGTAGGTTTTCCCGTCCGCCGCAGTATGTGCAAATTTTGCACATACTGCCGCAGGATCCAGTTCACCCTCCTGGAACGCGTTCCGGACGTGCTTGGTGACGACCGAGCGCTCCCGCCCGAACAGCTCGGCCATCTGCGCCTGGGTCAGCCAGACCGTCTCCCGATCGAGGCGCACATCCACCCGGACCTCGCCGTCCGGGGCCTCGTAGACGATCACCTCACCGCCCGGCGCTGCACTCATCACCCGGCCCTCCGCGCCTGCGCCCCGTCGGCGATGACGACGCGCCGGCCTGTCATGCGGCGATCGCCCGTGCGCGCACGGAATCCAGGATCTTCACGAGCTCATCCACCTGGCCCGAACTGAAAAGCCCGTCCGGCCCCCGTGGCGTCAGGTCAGTGAACGGGGATTCGTAGAGCATCGCTGCTTCCATCACGCCGTGCGCGGTGAGGTGGTCCACGATCAGGTTCACGAACTCGATCTGGTTGGCGTTCCAGGTCTTGCCGTTGAGGAATTCGGCCAAGGCTTCCTTTGCCGCTTGCCGATCAAGGCCGACCAGCGAGCGCACAAACAGACCGAGCCCTTGCGACTCCTCGGCGGCGCGCTGAACGTCTTCTGCAGCGCCGACCCCGCTGTGCGCGAGCATGCGCTGAAGCTCGGACAGATCGGCAGCGGTCAACGGCATGTTCATCCGCAGCCTGTGAATTGCGACATGGTCCTGGTGGGCACGCAGGAATGCCCGCGCCTTGGCCCGAAACTTCGCATAGTCGGTGCCATGACCGAAGCCCGGCAGCTCTACCTCCGACTCCCCGCCTATCTCGTCTTCGAAGTCGGTGTAGATGGGCTTGCGCTTCTGCTTCTCGATGAGCTTGATCAGATCACGCAGGCGCCGGCGCATTCCCTCGAGCATCGGGATGGTCACGTCCTGCCACCACTCGTCGGTCTGCACGTCTTGGATCAGTGCCATCTGGTCGCGCACCATGGGAATGGCGGACTTCTCTTCCAGCAGTCCGGCCAGATCCTTGACTTGATCGCGTAGGCGGGCGAAGCCCGGCTCCGACCGCAGCAGAGCGAGCTGGAGGCTCAAGACCAGCAGGTCGAAGCGCTTGGCTTCCTCGTTTTCCGCGTCCATCTCCGAAGGCAACCCAGCCACTTCGCGCGACAGCTCGGCGAGCGCATCGGGCGGTAGCGCACCCCACGCCTCTGGCCGGGCGTACTGCTCCACCAGACGCCGGTGTGGGCGGACGATGAAGTTATCGAGGTTCATGGCCGCCACTTCGCGGTGCAGCAGCATTGCCATCTGTGCGCGCACCTCGTCCTCGGAGGCGGGATGCCCCAAGGGCGCCGCGCGCGCGTCTGCGATGTCCGAATTCCCCGTCGCTTCCGCCTTCCGGTCCAGCACGCCGATCAGCTCCAGGCGGGCATTGAACAGCCGCTTGCCGAGCGATTCACCCACCGCGCCTTCGGTGCCCGGAATGTCCTGGCTGAAGTACTCCAGGTTCTGGCAGTAGTCGAAGACGCAGAAGAATTCCTTGTGCTGGCCCGGCCCGAACAGGTCCGGGCACAGGCGCGTGCCGCGGCCGAGCATCTGCCAGAACTTAGTTCTAGAGCGCACCAGCTTGAAGAACACCAGGTTCACGACTTCGGGGATGTCGATTCCGGTGTCGAGCATGTCCACCGAGATGGCGATGTGCGGCGCCTTGTCCTTGGCCGACAAGTTGTCGATCAGGCTCTGCGCATACTCGGTCTTGAAGGTGATGACGCGCGCGAATTCGCCCTTGTAGTGCGGGTAGTTGGCGTTGAAGCGCTCGGCGATGAACTCGGCGTGGGCCTGGTTCTTGGCGAACAGGATCGTCTTTCCAAGGCGGTCGCCGCCGGCCGCTGTCAGGCCGCGCGTCATCAGGTGCTCCAGCACCTTGTCCACCGTGTCCTTGTTGAACAGCCACTTGTTGACCGCCTCGGCCTCGACGCGGTCGGGCACGCCGCCGTCCTCGTCCCACTCCAGCGCGTCCCACTGGTCCTTGTCTTCCTCGGACAGATCGTCGTATCGGATCCCCTCGCGCTGGAACTTGAGCGGCACCGACACGGCCTTCGGCGGCACCAGGAACCCGTCGCGCACCGCCTCATCGAGCCCGTAGGCGTCGGTCGGCACGCCGTTTTCCAGATCGAACAGACTGTAGGTGTTGCGGTCCACCTCGTCCTTGGGCGTGGCCGTGAGCCCCACGAGCAGCGAGTCGAAGTAGTCGAAGATGGCGCGGTACTTCTGGAACACCGAGCGGTGCGCCTCGTCGATGATCACCAGATCGAAGTGGCCGACTCCGAAGCGCCGCTGGCCGCCGCTCCCGGCACGGTCCCGAGCGATTTCGTCGATCAGCCCCATCATCGTCGGATAGGTGGAGACGAAGACCCGCCCCTCGGCATTTTTCTCGGTCACCAGGTTTACCGGCGAGGCGTCGGGCAGGTGGTGCTTGAAGGCGTTCACCGCCTGGTTCACCAGCGCCACGCGGTCGGCCAGGAACAGCACACGCTTGGCCCAGTTGCAGCGCATCAGCAGGTCGGCGAGCGCAATCACCGTGCGCGTCTTGCCGGCGCCGGTGGCCATCACCACCAGCGCCTTGCGGTCGTGGTCGCGCTCGAAGGCCTCGGCGATGCGCCGGATGGCGCGCGTCTGGTAAAAGCGCTCGACGATGACCGGGCTGATCTCGCCTTCCGCCAGCCGCTTGCGCGTGCTGCGTCGCTGGATCGCGAGCTCCAGCTCCGCCTTCTTGTAGAAGCCCTGCACGGCGCGCGGTGGGTAGCGGGTGTCGTCCCAGAGCCAGTGCTCGTAGCCGTTGGAATAGAAGATCAGCGGGCGCTGGCCGAACTGTTGCTCCAGGCAGTCCGCGTACAGCTTGGCCTGCTGCTGGCCGACGCGGGCATCGCGCCGGGTGCGCTTGGCCTCGACCAATCCCAGCGGCTTGCCGTCGTCGCCCCACAGCACGTAGTCGACGAAGCCCTTGCCCTGGACGTTGGGCATGCCGGCGACTTCGAACTCGCGGTCCCGCGGCTGGTCGAGCGGCCAGCCGGCTTCTTTCAGCAGCAGGTCGATGAAGTAGTCGCGGGTCTCGGCCTCGGAGTAGTCGTGCGTGTCTGGTTGGGCCGCTGCCGCCTGCTTGGCCGCCGCCACCTCGGCGCGCAGGCGCTTGAGTTCTTCGTCCAGCGTGGTCTTGTCGGCCAGCAAGACCGCGAGCTTCTCGTCGCGCTCGCGCAAGCCTGCTTCGAGCTGTTGCAACTGCTCGGCGGTCTGCCCGCGCACTGGAGTCGCCTTTGGCAATGCGTTCGCGTCGAAGGCCAGGCCCGGAGCTGGTCGCGCCGCGCGGCCGTAGGTGCGGGCGAGCCAGTAAGTCACGTGGAACAGCTCGCGCAGCGCGACCACAGCATCGTCGAGCGGAATCGCGCGATGCCCGTGCACGGCGCGGTTGCCCAGCGTATTGATCACCCGCGCCTTGCTGAACACCGCCTCGCCGGCCGCCTGCTTGAAGCTCGGCTCGTGGATCAGCGCCGAGAGGTTGTCCTGGTACGGGAGCCGCAGCCCTGCGTCGTGCTTGTACGCCCAGTTCACCGCCAGTTCGAGCGCGCGGCGAGCATAGAAGCAGGCGGTACACGGGTCCGAATGCACTGCGGCTTCCGCCTTGGCAGCGGCGTCGTGAACCGCCGGCCATTCGCGCTCGAGGAAGTCGAACTGACTCATCTGGGCACCTCCAGTTCGGCCGCCAGCTCCTCGACATACTCGCCATAGCTGAACACGCGGCCGCGCTGCCGGTTCGTGAGTTCACTCACGATGCCGATGCGCTCGAGGTGCGCCAGCGACTTGTTGACCGTAGCCGGCGTGAGCCCCGTGGTCTTGACCAGCGCGGCGGATGTTGCAATCGGTTGGCGCTGCAGTGCCTGGTGCACCGCGAGCGCCGACGCCGCGGCGCGCCCCAGGCCGGCGATGCGGTCGCGATCCGCATTGACCAGAGCGAGCAGGGCATTCGCCGTCGCCACGGCCTGCGTCGCGCTCGCCTCGATGCCTTCGGCAAAGAAATCGAACCAGCGCTCCCAGTCACCGCGCAGGCGCACCTCGTTCAGCAGCTCGTAGTAAAGCGCGCGATGGGTCTTGAAGAACAGACTCGGGTACAGCATCGGCTCGCGCAGCACGCCGTCGGCCACCAGCTGCAGCACGATCAGCAGCCGCCCGAGGCGCCCGTTGCCGTCCAGAAACGGGTGGATGGTCTCGAACTGCACATGCACGAGCGCCGCCTTGATCAGCGGCGGCACGGGCTCGGGGTCGTCGTTGAGGAAGCGCTCCAGCGCCGCCATGCAATCCGCCAGCGCATCGGCCGGCGGCGGCACGAAAGCCGCGTTGCCGGGCCGGGTGCCGCCGATCCAGACCTGCGAGCGGCGCACTTCACCCGGCGTCTTGCCGCGGCCGCCCGGATGCGTCAGCAGCACCTTGTGCATCTCGCACAGCAGGCGGGTGCACAGCGGCAGCCCGCCGCGCAGCTTCTTCAGGCCATGT
This sequence comes from Gammaproteobacteria bacterium, assembly GCA_011620145.1. GTDB lineage: Bacteria > Pseudomonadota > Gammaproteobacteria > UBA5335 > UBA5335 > Macondimonas. The sequence continues at coordinate 13,089 of WOZT01000114.1, forward strand.
TCGAGCGCCGCCACGCAGCGGCTGACTTCTCGCGCATCGTCCACCGGCACGCCGGGTTGTTCGTCGATCTCGTAGAGCAGCAGGTCCGCGAGCGAGGACTGCGTGCCCTCGATCTGCGAGGACAGCACCGCCTCCTTGCGCACGAAGCTGTAGAGCAGCAGCGCCGCGTTGGGCAACAGCGTGGTGACCGCGTCCAGCCGTCCGAGCGCCACCAGCGCGGCGTCGAAGCGCCGCCGCAATGGGGCCGACCACACGACCGGCGGCTCCGGCGGCAGCGGCGCCGGCACGAAGGCCTGGAACGGCTCGCCGGCCGTCGTGACGGTGACGTAATGACCGGGAGCGGGTCGGTGCATGGCGGCGAGAACCTAAAACAAGGGTCGGCGCTATTTTAGGTTAGATGACAAGCGTGCATCAACGATCTGCGTTGCTTCAGGATGGGGTGCCTGAGCCGTGCTCATTGCGCCGTAATGAAGCGAGGCGAATTGGCTCATGCCCCATGCCGGGCTTTGGCGGGCGCCCCTTGTTTGCGACCGAATTGCTTAGTGATTGCAACCAGCGGCCCTTCGGTTGCAATTGCAACGCCGATAAATATGTTTAAATTCATATTGTTACAAAGATAAAACTGTTTACCGATTGCAAACACTCAAAGCGACTCTTCCCCGGGGTTGCAATCGCTATCTGCGCCGGAACCCAGCGGGCCGCCTCATGGCGCCGACGCTGTGAACCAGCCGCTCCTTGCGCAACTCCCGCAGCAGCACTGAATTTGGCTTCGCCCGAGCAGCGGCCTCGAATTCGGCGACGGCCTCAACTACGCCCATTACACATGCAACCCATGCATGCTCCCTATGTCCACGAGTCACGAACATGCGCGGTATCGCGGAAGCTCATGAAGTCGAAACGCTCCCAGCGTCGGAGATGCCGTTCCTCGTACAGCGTGAAATCGTCATCGGGAACCAGCGCTTCCTGGGTGTCGATGTTCAGTTCGATCCCGGGACACTGAGCAATCGCCGCGAGGAAACGCGTAACGGCGGCCCCGGCTTCCTGCCGTTTCGCCAGATCC
>WOZT01000106.1 GCA_011620145.1 Gammaproteobacteria bacterium
GTCCCCTCGGCCTGGATCCCGCCCATCCCTTTCCCCGGATTCTCAACAAGAGCCTGAATTTCATCCTGTCTCTGGAAGGCAAGGATGCCTTTGGCCGCAACAGTGCCCTGGCGGTGCTGCAAGCCCCTCGCGCACTGCCCCGGGTGATTCGCCTGCCGGCTGAAGTTGCGCCCAAGGGGGACTGTTTCGTGCTGCTCTCCGCGATCATCCAGTCCCATGCGGACGATCTTTTCCCCGGTATGCAGGTCAAGGGTTTCTATCCCTTCCGGCTGACTCGCAACAGCGAAATGTTCGTGGATGAGGAGGAGGTGGACGACCTGCTGCGGGCGATGGAAGGGGAGTTGTCCTCGCGCCGCTATGGCGATGAGGTGCGTCTGGAAGTGGCCAAGGAATGCCCCCAGGACATGGTGGATCTGCTGCTCAAGCAATTTGAGCTGGAAGCGTCGGATGTCTATTCGGTGGATGGCCCCGTGAATCTCAGCCGCTTGATGGCCCTGATCGATCAGGTGGAGCGGCCGGATCTGAAATATCCACCCTTCACGCCCGGCCTGCCGCGGGATCTGACGGGGACGGCGGGCAGCAGCGCCATGGGCAATCTGTTCGATGTGATCCGCAAGGGCGATGTGCTGCTGCATCAGCCGTACCAGTCTTTCGCGCCAGTGGTGGAGTTCCTGCGTCAGGCCAGCCAGGATCCGCAGGTGCTGGCCATTCGCATGACGCTCTACCGCACCGGAGCGGATTCAGCCATTGTGGATCTGCTGCGCCAGGCCGCCATCCGCGGCAAGGAAGTCACCGTGGTGGTGGAACTGCGGGCGCGTTTTGACGAGGAAGCCAACATCAGCCTGGCAAACCGGCTGCAGGAGGCGGGCGCCCATGTGGTGTATGGCGTGGTGGGTTACAAGACCCACGCCAAGCTGGCCTGGGTGGTGCGTCGGGAAGGCCGGCAACTGCGCCATTACGTCCATCTGGGGACCGGCAACTACCATACCCGCACGGCGCGCCAATACACCGACTTTGGCCTGTTGACCTGCAACACCAAGATCGCCGAGGACGTCAATCACGTCTTCCTGCAGCTGACCAGCCTGGGCCGGGTGCCGCGGCTGCATCGCTTGTTGCAGTCGCCGTTTACGCTGTTCCCCGGCCTCATGGAGCGGATTCGCCGCGAGATCGAGCACCATCGCGCCGGCCGGCCGGCGGCGATCCGTTTCAAGGTGAATGGCGTCACCGACCGGGACGTGATCCAGGCGCTCTACGAGGCCTCCCAGGCAGGCGTGCCGGTGGATTTGATCGTGCGCGGGATGTGCTGTTTGCGGCCGGGTGTGCCGGGGGTGTCCGAGAACATCCGGGTGCGCTCCATCGTCGGCCGTTTCCTGGAGCATCCGCGAATCTACTACTTCGAGAACGGCGGGCAGCCCGAGGTGTACTGCGCCAGCGCCGACCTCATGGAACGCAATCTGCAACGGCGCATCGAGGTGGCCTTCCCCATCCTTGATCCAATCCTGCAGCGGCGGGTGGTCGAAGAGGCGCTGGAGTACTACCTGCGCGACAACACCCAGAGCTGGCTGTTGCAGGCGGACGGTAGCTATGTGCGAGCCCTTCCCGGGGATGAGCCGCTCTTCAGCGCCCAGGGCGCCCTGCTCAAGGCCCTGGCCATGGAGGGTGTGGTCGGCGCTGCGTAAGGGCGGTGCTCAGCCCGTCTCGCTGATCGAGAGCGCAAATCCGGCTCGCTTCAGCAAGGCCTGTTCTTCGATCAGATCGGCATGCATCAGCGGGCGCCGGGTCAGACCTCGTTTCAGGAAGTCCACCTGAAGCCCCTGTGGGGTGGGTGTCAGCATCATCGGTGGGTCGCGTTCGGGGTTGCGCGCGCGATGGAGCAGCACCGCCAGCCGCAGCAGCACGGTCAGGCGAAAGGCGGGCACCCGGTGCTCCAGGGGCAGGATGTCGAATTCCCGGCGAATGATCTTGCGTCGATGGAAACGCACCAGCAGGCTCACCAGCACTTGCGTGTCGCGGGAGAACCCCGCCAGATCGCCGTTGGCCAGCAGGTAGTGACCGTGCTTGTGATAGCCGGTGTGGGAGATGGCCAGGCCGATTTCGTGCAGCATCGCGCCCCAGCGCAGCGTTTCCTCATGGCGTTCATCCGCCAGCGCCCAGGCGTCCTGCACCTGCTTCAGGAAGGACAGGGCGCTGGCGCAGACCCGGGCCGCCTGCCCCCGGTCGGCATGGTAGAGCTGGGAAAGCGCTTCGACGGTGTGGTTGCAAATGTCTTCCCGCCCGCCCCGGCCGGCGGCCAGTTCGTCCAGCAGTCCTTCCCGCAGCGCGCCCTCGCAAGGCAGCATGCGATCCAGTCCCAGGGCGGCGAAGGCGGCGCTCAGGATCACCGCGCCGCCCACAAACACCTGCTGCCGCTCCGCAGCCAGATCGGGCAGATTCAACCGGTCGATGCGTCCGGCGCGGATCAGCCGGTCACGCAGTTGGGCCAGGCCGTCGGGGTCGATGACCGGGGTGTTGCGCAGGGTTTGCAGCGCGGCGGAAACCGCCCGGATGGAGCCTGACGTACCCATGACCTCCTGCCAACCGGCGGCGCGGAATTGCGCTTCCACGGGCTGGAACTCGAGACGCGCGGCGGTTTCCGCCTCCTCCCAGCGCTTGGCGGTGATGCGGCCGTCGCGGAAGAAGCGCTGGCTGTAAGTGATACAGCCCATGTGCAGGCTTTCCATGAAGACCGGGTGAATCCCGTCGCCCAGGACGATTTCACTGCTGCCGCCGCCGATGTCGAAGACCAGGCGTCGACCCGAAGATGGCCCGAGGGTGAAGCTTACGCCCCGATAAATCAGCCGCGCTTCTTCCTGGCCGGAAATGACTTCCACCGGGTAACCCAGGGCGAGCCGCGCCTGCTCCAGGAAGTCCATGGCGCGATAGGCCCGACGCAGGCTGTAGGTGCCCA
>WOZT01000194.1 GCA_011620145.1 Gammaproteobacteria bacterium
CTCGCCGACTTCAAAGGTGGCCCGGTCGGCGGGCAGTTCAATCAGGCAATCCGCCTGGGCCAGAGAGCTCAGCATGGCTGAACCTTGACCGGGAAAGGGGAATACCCCCCAGGCGCCCTCGGCGGCACGCTCCCAGCGGGCGCGCAAAAAACTGGTCCGTCCCGGTCGATGCCGCAGCGGCGCCAGCAGTGGCGCGCGCAGGCTGACCGGCGGGCGAACGGGCATCCCCGCCAAGCGCTCCAGCACGGGCAGCACAAACAGTTGGAAAGTCACATAGGCCGACACCGGATTGCCCGGCAGCCCCAGAAACCAGCTCCGGCCCAGGCGCCCAAAGGCCAGCGGTCGGCCGGGCTTGATGGCGACGCGCCAGAAATCCAGATGCCCCATCTCGGCCAGCACGGGCCGCACCCAGTCCGCCTCCCCCACCGACACGCCACCGCTGGCGATCAACAGATCCAGATCGGCGCCCTGGCCAAGCCGCGCCGCCAGTTGACGCGGATCGTCGGGCACCGAGCCCAGATCCTCCAGAGCCACCACGGGACGCTGCAACAGCGCGGCCAGCATGGGCCGGTTGCTGTCGTACAAGTCGCCCGGCGCGAGCGCCTCGCCAAACGGGCGCAATTCCGAGCCGGTGGACAATATGCCCACCCGCACCGGCCGAACCACGGTGACCACCCCGATGCCGAGCGCCGCCACCAAGGCGATCTGCCGCGCATCCAGGGATCGGCCCGCCGGTACCGCCTCACGGCCCTCCGGGAGATCCTCGCCCGCCCGGCGCACGTTTTCTCCCGCCTCCAGACCCGCTTGCAGCGTGATCCAGCCATCCCCGACCTGAACACTTTCCTGGGCGATGACCGTATCGGCCCCCGCCGGCATCACCGCGCCGGTCATGAGGCGCAGGCAGGTTCCCGGCGCCACCGTCCCGGACCAGGGCGCGCCCGCCAAGGCCCGGCCGATGATGCGCAACCGCCTGCCCACTTTTGCATCCGACCCGCACAGCGCATAGCCGTCCAGCGCAGAATGGTCCTCCCGCGGCAGGGCGAATGGCGCGACCACCGGTTCGGCCAGCACCCGCCCCACCGCCTGCGCCAAGGGCAGGCGCTCGGTGCCGACAACGGGGCTGACGCTCGCCAGCAGCCGGGCGCGCGCCGTTTCCACCGTCAGATCCTGCCCGCCGTCTCCCGCCATGCCGTTTTATGCTCCTTGCGCCAAGGCGCCCAGTTCCGCCGGCGTGTTGGCGCCGCGCAATGCGTCCATCCAACCCAGCGTCCGGGCATCCACTTGCGCCGGCTGCTGGGCCGCCACCCAATCCCCCAGCCGACGCGTCCCCTGCGCCACTGCCTGTACCAAATCCCCGGCCCGCGCCCGATGAATCAGCAGGAAAGCCGGTTGCAGGCGCTCGCCGTCGTGGACCGTCGCCAGCATCCGCCCCTCCCGCAAGGCGGCCTCGCCCAGTCGCGCGCCCAGATCCAGCGGCAGGCGCGGACTATCCACCGGCGCCACCAGCAGCCAAGGCGTTTCGATGCGGCGCAGCGCGGAGGCAATCCCCGCCAACGGTCCCAGCGCATCGGGCCAGTCGTCGGTGAAGACCGGGAGTCCCAGCGCCGCATAGCGATCCAGGTCACGGTTGGCGTTGATCCATACCACCCCGGTCTGGCTCGCCAGGCGCTCGGCCACATGGGCCACCAACGGCCGGTCGGCCAGGCGCACCCAGGCCTTGTCCACGCCGTTCCAGCGCCGGCTCTGGCCACCGGCCAGCACCAGACCGGTGAGGTCCGCTTGCGGGATTTGCGGCATCGACAGCCCCGTCACGCTCAGCCGCCGGTGTGGTTCATGAAGCGCAAGATCTGCGGGCGATTGGCGAGGTCGAAGTCATGGCCGCGCGGCTTCAGCGCCATGGCGGCAACAATCGCCTCCCGCAATGCCCGATCATCGCCCGGCTGCCCACGCAACACGGCGCGCAGATCGGCCGAATGCTCCTGCCCCAGGCACAACAGCAGCCGTCCCTGGGCGGTGACGCGCACCCGATTGCATTGCTCGCAGAAATTCTGGCTGTGGGGGGAGATGAAGCCCACCCGGATCGGGCTGTCGGCCATCTGGTAATAGCGTGCTGGCCCGCCCGTGGACTCAGCGATGGGCCAGAGTGGATAGCGTCGGGCGATGTCCGCACGGATGCGGGCGCTGGGATGGAAGGTCTCGGACCGCGCATGGGAGCTGATCTCCCCCAGCGGCATTTCCTCGATGAAGGCGAGGTCAAACCCCTCGGCGCGCGCGAACGCCACCAGATCGACCACCTCGTCCTCGTTGCGGCCTTGAAGGATGACCGCATTGAGCCGGATGCGCTTGAAGCCCGCCGCCTGAGCCGCCCGCAGTCCGGCCAGCACCCGCTCCAGGTCCCCGACCCGGGTAAGCGCCCGGAAGCGCTCCGGACGCAGGCTGTCGAGACTGACATTGAGGCGGCTCACCCCCGCCGCCGCCAGGGGTCCGGCCAAGCGTTCGAGCTGGGAGCCGTTGGTCGTGAGCGTCAACTCCTCCAGGCCCGGCAGGCGTGCCAGACGCTCCAGCAACCAGGGCAGATCGCGCCGCACCAAAGGCTCGCCGCCGGTGACGCGAATCCTGCGCACCCCCAGCGCCACGAAGGCGCGCCCCACCGCCAGCAGCTCTTCCAGGGTGAGGATTTCGGGGCGGGGCAGGAACTGGACGTCCTCGCCCATGCAATAGACACAGCGAAAATCGCAGCGATCCGTCACCGACAGGCGGACATAGTCCACCCGTCGGCCGAAACGATCGATCAGCGCAGGCGCTTCAGTCTGGGCTTCGAGGGGCATGATCGGTGATCCACGCACAGGCGGGGTTCCCGCCCGAAGGGATAAGCATAGCCCCACCGAGGGTGCGGCGACCATGCCTCCGCCGCATCCCGGCCCAAGGCATCAG
>WOZT01000121.1 GCA_011620145.1 Gammaproteobacteria bacterium
ACGATGGATTCCAGCGTGCGGCCGAGGTGCCAGCGCGGCTGCCAGCCGAGCCGGCCGCGCGCCTTGGCGCAGTCGAGCTTGAGGTAATGCGCTTCATGCGGCTGCGGATTGTGGTCGAGCTGCCAGCGCGCGCCCTCGCCCCAGGCGTTGATGAGGTATTCGACGATCCACTGCACGGGCCGGGCGTCCTCCTCGCTGGGGCCGAAGTTCCAGCCCTCGGCATGGGCCGGGCCGTCTTCGATCAGGCGCTGCGCCAGCAGCAGGTAGCCGGACAGCGGTTCCAGCACATGCTGCCAGGGGCGGATCGCGTGCGGGCTGCGGATGTTGACCGCCTCGCCGGCGGCAATGGCGCGCAGGATGTCGGGAATCAGCCGGTCTTCGGCCCAGTCACCGCCGCCGATGACGTTGCCGGCGCGGGCGCTGGCCAGCGCGACGCCATGCTGGCTGTACTGGGCGGGGTTGAAATAGGAGTTGCGATAGGCCGCGGTGACCAGCTCGGCGCAGCCCTTGCTGTTGCTGTAGGGGTCGTAGCCGCCCATGGGCTCGGTTTCACGATAGCCCCAGACCCACTCCCGGTTCTCGTAGCATTTGTCGCTGGTGACGTTGACCACGGCGCGCACGCTGTCGGTCCGGCGCACGGCTTCGAGCAGGTGCACCGTGCCCATGACGTTGGTGGCGTAGGTCTCGACCGGCGCCTGGTAGGAGTAGCGCACCAGCGGCTGGGCGGCCATGTGGATGACGATCTCGGGCTGGGCCTCGTGCATGGCCTGGGCGAGCGTTTCGGCGTCGCGGATGTCCTTGATGATCGAGCGCATGCCGGCGCCGACCCGGGCCACCGCGAACAGGCTGGGCGTGGTGGGCGGATCGAGCGCATAGCCGGTGACATCGGCGCCGAGGCGTTGCAGCCACAGCGCCAGCCAGCCGCCCTTGAAGCCGGTGTGGCCGGTGAGGAAGACGCGCCGGCCGCGCCAGAAATCGGCGTCGATGCCGTTCACCAGCATTTCCACGGGGCCGCGCCGGATTGCCAGAGTTCTTCCAGGTGCAGCTTGTCGCGCAGGGTGTCCATGGGTTGCCAGAAGCCGTTGTGCTTGTGGGCCATGAGCTGGCCTTCGGCGGCGAGGCGCTCCAGGGGTTCGCGTTCCCAGATGGTGTCGTCGGCTGCGATGTAGTCGATGACCTTGGGCGAGAGCACGAAAAAGCCGCCGTTGATCCAGCCGCCGTCGCCGCTGGGCTTTTCCTGGAAGGCGTGGACGGCGTCGCCCTCCATGCCCAGCGCGCCGAAGCGACCGGGGGGCTGGGTGGCGGTCATGGTCGCCAGCTTGCCGTGGGCCTTATGGAAGGCGAGCGTCTGGGCGATGTCGATGTCGCCCACGCCGTCGCCATAGGTGAAACAGAACGCCTCTTCGCCTTCCAGGTGATCTTTCACGCGCTTGAGCCGCCCGCCGGTCAGGGTGGCCTCGCCGGTGTCCACCAGTGTGACGCGCCAGGGCTCGGCGTTGTTGTGGTGGACGTGCATGCGGTTGTGCGCCATGTCGAAGGTGACATCCGACATGTGCAGGAAGTAGTTGGCGAAGTATTCCTTGATGACGTAGCCCTTGTAGCCCAGGCAGATGACGAATTCGCGGATCCCGTAGGCCGAGTAGATCTTCATGATGTGCCACAGGACCGGCTTGCCGCCGATCTCGATCATCGGCTTGGGGCGGACCGTGGTTTCTTCGCTGAGGCGTGTGCCGAGGCCGCCGGCCAGGATCACGGCTTTCATGGGTGCTCCCTTTGGAGGGTTGTCGAATTCAGGAGGGCGTGAAGGGGTCGGCGATGAAGGCATCGGCGGCCAGCCCCAGGCGCAGGCAATGGGCGCGTGCGTCCTCGACCATGGCCGCCGATCCAGCCGCGTAAACCACAGCATCCACCAAGGCTGCCGGCTCGGTGAGCAGCTGCTGGACATGGCGCGGATCATCCGGCGCAAGTGCGCCGCCGGGCTCGCGCGAAAACAGCGCTTGGTAGTCAAAACCCATCTCGGCCTGCAGCGCGTGCAGTGTCGCGTGGAGATACGCCTGTTCGGCCGTGCGGTTGCCCCAGTAGACGCGGATGGGGCAGGGCGGGGGCGTTTTGTTCTCTTTCAGGGCAAGCAGCAGGGCCAGCACGGGCGCAATGCCGGTGCCCGTGGCCAGGAAAATCAGGCGCCGACCGGCAAAGCGCTGGCGCAGGAAGAAGTGGCCAAACGGGCCTTCCAACTGCAGCAGGTCATTGGCCTGCGCGCGTTGAAACAGGTAATCGCTGAAGGCGCCGCCCTCGACCTCGCGCACGTGGATGCGCAGCAGGCGATCCGCATCGGGCGGCGCGGCCAGGGAATAGCTGCGCGTGACCTGCTGGGCATTGGTGAGGCGGATGTGCTGGCCGGGCAGGTAATGGAAGGGCGTCGTGGGGGGCAGCCGCAGGGTGACTTCCATCACATCCGGGCCCAGCCGGCGCAGCGCGTTGATCTTGCAGGGCGAGCGACGCGCGGCAATGCCCGCCAGCTCGGGAAACCAGGGCCGCGCGATGCTCGCCGGGGCGTCCGCGGCCAGGCGGCAGTTGCACAGCAGGTAATCATCATGGCGCCGGAACGCTTGAGACGGCTCGTGCGGCGCCAGATTCCCGGCGGTCAGCGAGACGGCGCACAGGCCGCAGTCGCCGCGCCGGCAGGAATACGGCAGATCAACGCCCTGCGCCAGGATCTGGTCGAGCAGGGGGAGATCCGGCGTCACCGCGATGGTGCGCTCGGTCGGTCCGTGCTGAATCGTCAGTTGCGCCATCTGTAGCCCTTCGAAACATCCCCAGCCGATGCGCTCTGGAGCGGAGCGACGCTTGACGGCCGCGATTGGAGCAGAAGGAATTTTCTCAAAGCCCGGAGCAGCCGTGGGGCCGGCGGGATTC
>WOZT01000139.1 GCA_011620145.1 Gammaproteobacteria bacterium
CCATGAATCTGGCCGAACTCTGGCAACTGCCCGTGTTGTTCGTGTGCGAGAACAACCTGTATGCCATGGGCACGCACATCGCCCGCTCCGAGTCCGTCACGGACCTCTGCCGCAAGTTGCCGGCCTATGCCGTGCCCTGCACCAGCGTCGATGGCATGGATGTGGTCGCGGTGGAGGCCGCCGCCCGGCAAGCGGTCGAGGCAATTCGGGCCGGTCAGGGACCCCAGTTCCTGGAGTGCCGCACCTACCGCTTCCGCGCCCACTCGATGTTCGATGCCCAGCTCTACCGGGAAAAAGCGGAGGTCGAGGCCTGGCGCCACCGCTGCCCCATCGACACCTTTCGCCAACGCACCCAGGCAGCGGATTTGCTCGACGAGCGCGCCGTGACCGAGATCGAGGCGGCCGTCGCCGCGGAGATCGAGGCCGCCGTGGCCTTCGCCGAGGCAGGAACCTGGGAGCCGTTGGAGACACTGACCCGCGACGTTTACACGGCGGGGGCTGCGTCATGAGCGACGCCCCAAAAATCCATCTGATCAAGACGACCTACCGGGAAGCGATGCGCGAGGCCCTGCGGGAGGCCCTGCGCACGGATCCTCGGGTGTTCCTGATGGGCGAGGACGTGGGCCGATATGGCGGTTGCTATGCGGTCAGCATGGGTCTGCTGGAGGAGTTCGGCGAAGAACGGGTGCGCGATACACCCCTGTCCGAGTCGGGCTTCGTGGGCGCCGGAATCGGCGCAGCCATCGGCGGCATGCGGCCCATCGTGGAGATCATGACGGTCAACTTCAGCCTGCTGGCGCTGGACCAGATCATGAACAACGCCGCCACCCTCCGGCACATGTCGGGGGGACAGTTCAGCGTGCCGATCGTGATCCGGATGGCGACGGGCGCGGGCAAGCAGCTCGCCGCCCAGCACTCCCACAGCCTGGAAGGCTGGTATGCCCACATTCCGGGCCTCAAGGTACTCACCCCGGCGACGGTGGAAGACGCCCGGGGCATGCTGGCCACCGCCCTGGCCGATCCCGACCCGGTGCTCATTTTCGAGCATGTGACGCTCTATAACCTGGAAGGCTGGATTCCCGCCCATGCCGAGCCGGTGGACATCCATAGGGCAAAAGTCCACCGGGAGGGCGGCGATGTCACGCTGCTCGCCTATGGCGCCGGCTTCCACAAGGCCATGACGGCGGCCGCCACCCTGGCCGAGGCGGGGATCAGCGCCGAGGTCATCGATCTGCGCTGCCTGCGCCCCCTGGACGATGAAACCCTCATGGCCTCCGTCGCCAAGACCCGCCGCGCCATCGTTGTGGACGAGGGCTGGCGCAGCGGCGGCATCTCAGCCGAAATCATGGCCCGCATCATGGAGCAGTGCTTTTACGAACTCGATGCGCCGGTGATGCGGATCTGCGGCGCCGAAGTGCCCATTCCCTATCCCAAGCACCTGGAAGACGCCGCCCTTCCCCAACCGGAGCGCATCGTCCAGGCGGTGAAGGAGATGCTGGGTCGTGGGTGATTTCCGCATGCCGTCGCTGGGGTCGGATATGGAAGCTGCCAGCCTGGTGCAGTGGCAGGTCAAGCCCGGCGACCCCGTCCACCGGGGACAGATCATCGCGGTGGTGGAAACCGTCAAGGGCGCCATCGACGTGGAGGCGTTCGAAGACGGGGTGGTGGACGCGCTGCTGGTCGCGCCGGGCACCGAGGTGCCGGTGGGGACGGTGCTGGCTCGCATCCGGCCTGCCGGCGGAGCGCCGGGTCAGCCTCTGGCCGCTCCTCCCGCACCACCGCCCGTCCCGCCTCCTGCCGCGCCACCCCTCGCGGCGCCTGCGACGGTCGCGCCGCCGCCAGCCGCACCTGTGGCTGGGGCGCGGCTGCGGGTTTCCCCCGCCGCACGCCGCCGTGCCCTGGCAGCGGGAGTCGATTTAACGCAGCTTGTTGGCACCGGGCCGGAGGGGGTGATTACCCTTGCAGACGTGGATGCCGCTGCCCGGACCATCCAGGCGGCGGCGCCAATGGAACCCGCCCGCGACCTGGCCGCCATGCGCCAGGCCATCGCCGCCGCCATGGCCCGCTCCAAGCGCGAGATTCCCCATTACTACCTGAGCCTGCCGGTGGACATGGAAGCCGCCTTGGCCTGGCTGGAGGATCACAACGCCGAGCGGGCACCAGAGGAACGCCTGCTCTATGCCGTCCTGTTGATCAAGGCCGTGGCCGTGGCGCTGGACAAATTCCCCGAGTTCAACGGCTTTTATCGGGATGGCGGGTTTGTTCCCAGCGCCGAGGTTCATGTGGGCATGGCGGTGGCGCTGCGCGGGGGTGGACTGGTCGCGCCGGCCCTCCACAACGCCCGGGATACCGACCTGACGACCCTGATGGCGGCGTTCCGTGATCTGGTGCAGCGCGCCCGCACGGGGCATTTACGCAGTTCGGAGCTGTCCGACCCCACCATCACGGTCAGCAGTCTGGGTGAGCGGGGCGTTGAAGGCGTGTTTCCCATCATCTATCCCCCCCAAGTGGCCATCGTGGGCTTCGGGGCGGTGACGGAACGTCCCTGGGTATGGGAAGGCCGAATCGTGCCACGCCGGGTCCTCACCGCCAGCCTCGCCGCAGATCATCGCGTCAGCGACGGGCGTCGGGGCGGCCAATTCCTTGCCGCCATCGCCGAACACCTGCAACACCCGGAGCGTTTATGAATCGCAACGAGATTCAAGCAAGCCTGTTGACCATCCTCGCCACCATCGCCCCGGAGATGGATCCGGGAGCCATGGATCCCGAGGTGGATCTGCGCGACCAGCTCGACATCGATTCGATGGACCTGCTGAACTTCATCACCGCCGTCCACAAGCAAATGGGCGTCAACATCCCCGAGGCGGACTATCCCAAGCTGACGAGCCTTGCGGCCTGTGTGGACTACA
>WOZT01000258.1 GCA_011620145.1 Gammaproteobacteria bacterium
TACCGGTGCTGGGGATCTATCCCACGGCGCAGACGCTTTTCTCGCAGATTCTGGTGCTGGCGGTGATCCTGGCCGGCATCGGCTACAACCATTGGGCACCACAGCGCCCTGCGGCCGCTAAGACGCCGCGCGTTTCCTGAGCCACGCGGCAAGACTGAGACTCGCGACCAGCCACGCCAGAACCGGCCAGTCGCCCCACCGCACATAGGGGGTGGCGCCGGTACGTGGGACCACCTCACCCCGCAACACGCCCACTTCGAATGGGGGAAGCTGACCCTGCACCCGCCCCGTCGCATCGACCAGCGCGGTGATGCCGGTGTTGGTGGCCCGCAGCAAGTCCCTGCCGGTCTCGACAGCCCGCATCTGGGCGATCTGAAAATGCTGGTACGGCGCGAAACTGCGTCCAAACCAGGCATCGTTGCTCACGTTCACCAGCAGTTGCGCCGCCGGCAAGTCACGGATGACCTCACGCCCGAATACGGCCTCATAGCAGATGAACGTGGCCACCGGCAGGCCTTGCAATCGCAACAACTCGGGCTGAGCCTCGCCCGCTCCCAGGTCGCTGTAGGGCATGTCCAGCACCTGCATTTGGTGGCGGACGAAATCGGGCACCGGGAAATACTCGCCGAATGGCACCAGGTGCCGCTTGTCGTAAAACTGGCGATCCAGCCCCAAGGCCAGCACGCTGTTCAAATAAACCCGGCGCTCCGGATCGAAACGCAACAGACCCAGGACAATTTCACTGCCTGCCGCGGCGGCGGCGATCTGCAAACGGGTGAGGTAAGTCCCTGCCAGCTCATGATAAACCTGTGGCAGTGCGGCTTCCGGCCAGACGATGATCGGCGTGCCGAGCAGCGGCTCCGTCAATGCTTGGTAGCGCTGCAGGATCTGATCGGCCCGATTCTGATCCCACTTGTCTTCCTGGGGGATATTTCCCTGTACCAATGCCACAGCCACCGCCGGGCCCGCTGGCTGGGTCCAGGCGTGGAAGCGCAGGGCAAAACCAGCGACCCAGAGAAAAACCAGCGCAAGCAATACCCCCAATCGCCACCGCCCCTGCGCAGTCCTCAGGAATTCCAGGCTGGCAGCGGTCCCAACCAGAAGCGCGCCGAGCCCCAACACGCCAAGGAGCGGCGCAAAGCCCGCCAGGGGACCGTCGGTCTGGGTATAACCCACCGCCAACCAGGGGAAGCCGGTGAAAATCCAGGTACGGATCCATTCACCCGCCACCCAGGCCGCGGGAAACACCCACAAGGCCCGACCGGGCGCGCGACCGTCCAGCCAGGCCGTCACAGCAGTGACCAGCGCGGGAAACAGCGCCAGAAAACCAATCAACAGCCCCGTCAGCAGCAGCGCCAGGGGCAAACCCGCGTTGCCATGCTCATGGATGCTGACGAAGACCCAGCTCACGCCAAAGCCGAACTGCCCTAATCCAAAGGCATAGCCAATTCCGAAGGCGCGGCGCGGGTCTTGATCCCGCAACAGGAAGAGCAGGCTCCACAGGGCCAAAGGCGCCAGCCAGGCCCATTGCCAGGGCGCAAAGGCGAGCACCAGCACGGCGCCCGCCATCAGTGCCCCCAGCGGCCGCAGGAAGCCCTCATGAATCAAGCGCATGCGCTACTCCTCGGCAGCGGGAAGAATGGCGGGAATCGGCGTGGAGATCAGGCGCTCGGCGCCGCCTCATCGGTTTCGGGAAGCACACTGACCTGGACCAGATGGATGCGCCGGTTGTCGGCCCGGACCACCGTGAATTCGTAATGGCCCAGGCGCACCCGTTCGCCGCGGTGCGGCAGGTGGCCAAAGGTGTTCATCAGCAAGCCGGCCACGGTATCGAACTCCGCGTCGGAAAACTGGGCACCCAGCACCGTGTTGAATTCCTCGATAGCGGTCAGGCCCTTGACCAGATAGCGATGATCGCTGTGCTGCAGGATGTTGTCTTCCTCGCGCTCATCGTGCTCGTCATCGATCTCGCCGACAATTTGCTCAAGCACATCCTCGATGGTCACCAGGCCCGACACCCCGCCGTATTCATCCACCACGATGGCGATATGGCTGCGACTGCTCTGGAATTCCCGCAGCAGGACATTGAGCCGCTTGCTCTCCGGGACGAAACTCACCGGCCGCAGGATGTCCCGCAGATTGAAAGGAGAGACTCCCGGGCCGCCCGGAAAAAACCGCAGCAAATCCTTGGCAATCAAGACCCCGACCACCTCGTCGCGGTGTTCTCCAATCACGGGGTAGCGGGAAAAACCGGAACTGATCACCTCGGCCAGCAGGCTGGCGAGGTCATCATCGCGGCGCACCACCGCCATCTGGGCGCGCGGGATCATGATTTCCTCGACCTGCATTTCCGTCACGTCGAGCACGCCCTCCAGCATGCCCAGGGTGTTGGCGTCGAACAGGCCGCCTTGCTGACCTTTGCGAAGGATCTGGAGCAGTTCATCCCGGTCATGGGGGGCGATCTGAAGCAAATGAACGAGACGCTCCCGCCAGGATCGGGCGGCGGAAGCGTTGGGACTGGGGCGATCATCGCTGGAAGACATGGACATCCTGTGGTTCATCATGGGTTAGAAGCGGGTTGCCGTCGGGCGCGTCGAAATCCTGATAGGGATCATCAAAGCCGAGTTCCCGCAGGATCCTGATTTCCAGCGCTTCCATCTGGCGGGCATCGGCGGCGTCCTGGTGATCATAGCCCAACAAATGCAGGCTTCCGTGAACGCTGAGATGCGCCCAGTGGGCGCGCGGCGACTTGCCCTGCGCCTGGGCCTCACGCGCCACCACCGGTGCGCACAGCAGCAGATCGCCGAGATAGTTCCCCGACCAGCCCGGCGGTGGATCAAAGGGAAAGGACAATACATTGGTGGGGCCCGGCTTGTTGCGATAGGCCAGATTGAGGGCAGCAGATTCGGCTTCATCCGTCACCCGCAAGGTCAAGCCCCCAGCCCGCTCCAACACGCCCAGGCTGGTCTGGATCCAACGGCGGAAACTCGCGGGCGCCGGGACCCCGCGCCGTCCCACGGCATACTGGATGCCGCAGCGCTCATCAGCCACCCCCCGTCTCCAGTGGGTCGGCTGGCGTTTCCCAACGGGCATAGGCGTCGACGATTTTCTGCACCAGGGCATGGCGCACCACATCCTGGCTGGTGAAGAAGGTAAAGCTGATGTCTTCCACATCGCGCAGCACGTCCTGCACGTGGCGCAAGCCTGAAGTCGTCTGACGCGGCAAGTCCACCTGGGTGGTGTCGCCGGTGATGACCGCAGTGGACCCGAAGCCCAAACGGGTCAGGAACATCTTCATCTGTTCCACGGTGGTGTTCTGGGCCTCGTCCAGGATGATGAAGGCTTCGTTCAGCGTGCGCCCGCGCATGAAGGCCAGCGGGGCCACCTCGATCTGTGCCCGTTCCATCAAGCGCTCGACCTTGTCCATGCCCAGCAGATCATGCAGCGCATCGAACAGGGGGCGCAGGTAGGGATCGACCTTCTGGGCCATGTCGCCGGGCAGGAAACCCAGCCGCTCGCCCGCCTCCACGGCGGGTCGTACCAGCACGATGCGGCGGACCTGGCCGCGCTCCAGGGCTTCCACGGCAGCGGCCACAGCCAGATAAGTCTTGCCGGTGCCCGCCGGGCCGATGCCGAAATTGACATCGTGGGTGAGGATGGCGCGCAGATAACGCTGCTGATTGGGGCCTCTTCCACGGATCATTCCGCGGCGCGTGCGAATGGCGATCACATCCTCGGCGGGCGCATCCTCAGCCACCGGATCGGCCAGGCTGGCCGATTGCAGCAGCAGATGAATCTGCTCGGGATTCAGGGATTCCACCAGGCTCATGCGGTGCATTTCCTTCAGCAACCATGCGGTCTGGTCGACCTTGTCAGGGTTCCCCAGGATCTGGAAGTGCGCGCCACGGTTGCGGATCTCCACCCCCAGCCGTCCTTCGATCTGGCGCAGGTGTTCATCGAAACGGCCACAGACCCGGGCCAGACGCAGATTGTCATCGGGTTCGAGCTGCAAGTCGCGGGTGATGCGTTCGGATGCGACGGCTTCAGGCATGGGTCACCACCTCGGACAGGATCGCTTCCGCGCGCAGCGAATTGGGTCTTAGCGCGACGATGCGCACGGGAACCATTTGCCCGATCCACTCGGCGGGACCGGCAAAATTCACCCAGCGATTGCAATCGATGCGCCCGGTCAATTCCAGGGGGTTCTTGACCGACGGCCCTTCCACCACCACGCGCTGGACCGTGCCCAACAAGCCTTCGCCGTACCGGCGACCCAAGGCCAGGATGCGCGTCTGCAGGCGCGCCAGCCGGGCCTCTTTCTCCGTCATGGAGGTGTCATCCGGCAAGGCGGCGGCGGGTGTGCCGGGGCGCGGGCTGTAGATGAAGCTGAAGGCCTGATCAAAACCGACCGCGTCGATCAAGGCCATCGTGGCCTCGAAATCGGCCGGGGTCTCGCCGGGAAAACCGACGATGAAATCGGAGGACAGCGAGATGTCGGGACGGACCTCCCGCAGCCGCCGCAGCCGCGCCTTGTATTCCAGCGCGGTATGGCCCCGCTTCATCAGGGCCAGGATTCGGTCCGAACCACTCTGCACCGGCAGGTGCAGGTAGTTGGCCAGTTTGTCGACCGTGGCGTAGGCCTCGATCAGGGAGTCGCTGAATTCCAGCGGATGGGAGGTGGTGAAGCGGATGCGCTCGATGCCATCGATCTCGGCCAGGTAGTGGATCAGCAGGGCCAGATCAGCCGTTTCCGCACCCGACATGGCCCCGCGATAGGCATTCACGTTCTGCCCCAGCAGCGTGATTTCCCGCACGCCCTGCTCCGCCAGCACCAGGCATTCGGCCAGAACGTCATCGAAGGGCCGACTCACTTCCTGGCCGCGCGTGTAGGGAACCACGCAAAAAGTGCAGAACTTGCTGCAACCTTCCATGATGGAGACGAAGGCAACCGGCCCCTTGGCGCGGGGTTCGGGCAGGCGGTCGAACTTCTCGATCTCGGGGAAGGAGACATCGACCCGGGGCGCCCGCTCGCGGCGCACGGCGTCGATCATCTCGGGCAGGCGGTGCACGGTCTGAGGGCCGAATACCAGGTCCACGAAGGGCGCCCGGCGCAACAAGGCCTCCCCTTCCTGGCTGGCGACGCAACCACCCACGCCAATGAGCAGCTCGGGACGCGCCAGCTTCCATTCCCGCCAGCGGCCCAACTGGGAAAACACCTTCTCTTGGGCTTTCTCGCGGACGCTGCAGGTGTTGAGCAGCAGCACGTCGGCCTCTTCCGGCCGATCCGTGGATTCCAGGCCATGCGACTCGGCAAGCACGTCGGCCATGCGCGCCGAGTCGTACTCGTTCATCTGGCAACCCCAGGTCTGGATATAAAGCTTGCCCATTGCCCCCTTGACCCGATCCCGTATCCGAAGAGCCCGATTCTACACCGAAGCGGCCCCGTCCAGACGCGCCATCAGGTCAAGCAGCTCCTGAGTCTTTGCTTCCATGAGCGCCTGATCGCCGCGCGACTCCACATTCAGCCGCACCACGGGCTCGGTGTTGGAGGAACGCAGGTTGAAGCGCCACTGCGGGAAGCTGATGCCCAGCCCGTCGGTATGATCCACCGCCAACGCCTGGCCGGCGAAGTGTGTCTCGATCGCGGCAATCACCTGCGCCGGATGTTGCAGGGTGCGGTTGATCTCGCCGCTGGCGGGATAGCGCGCCATGCGTTCCTCCACCAGATCGGCCAGCGAACGCCCGGTCTTGCCGATCATCTCGGCGACCAGCAGCCAGGGCACCATGCCGCTGTCGCAATAGGCGAAGTCGCGGAAATAGTGGTGCGCACTCATCTCGCCGCCGTAGACGGCATCTTCCTGGCGCATGCGCGCCTTGATGAAGGCATGCCCGGCCTTGCTGAGCACCGGCTCGCCGCCCGCCGCTTCCACCATTTCCACGGTGTTCCAGACCATGCGCGGGTCATAGACGATGCGCGCGCCAGGAAGCTTTTCCGCAAAGGCGCGGCCCAGCAGACCGACGATGTAATAGCCTTCGATAAATCGGCCGGTTTCGTCGAACAGGAAGCAGCGGTCAAAATCACCGTCCCAGGCGATCCCCATATCGGCCTTGTGCTCGCGCACCGCCTGGGCCGTAATGGCGCGGTTCTCGGGCAGGATGGGATTGGGCACACCATTGGGGAAGCGGCCGTCGGGCTCATGGTGCAGACGGATGAATTCAAACGGCAGGTGCTCGGCCAGCGCATCCAGCACCGGCCCCGCGCAGCCATTGCCCGCATTCACCACCAGCCGCAGCGGCTTGAGCGCCGCGACATCGACAAAGCGCAGCAGATGGGCCACATAGGCCGGCCGCACGGCGAGGGACTGGGTGGTTCCCGGCGTCGCGGCCGGCGTGAACTGATTGGCCTCGGCCAGCGCCTTGATTTCCGGCAAACCGCTGTCCCCGCTCAAGGGACGGGCTTCTTCGCGGACGAATTTCAAGCCGTTGTAGTCCGGCGGATTGTGGCTTGCCGTGACCATGATGCCGCCGTCCATCTGCTCGTGGAAAGTGGCGAAATAGACTTCCTCGGTCCCGCACAGGCCGATGTCATAGCAATCCACCCCCTGCGCCATCAGCCCGGCCATCAGCGCCTGGGTCAGGGCCGGGCTGGACAGGCGCATGTCCTGCCCCACCACCACCCGGCGCGGTTTGACGTAGTCGGCATAGGCCCGGCCGATGCGGTAGGCGATGTCCTCGTTGAGTTGATCAGGCAGCCGCCCGCGCACGTCGTAAGCCTTGAAGCAAGTCAGTGATTCAGCCACGTTGATTCCTCGTCGGCTCAGGTGGAGGGGGTGTCATCGCGACGACCGTAACGGTCCTCGAAACGCACAATGTCGTCTTCGCCCAGATAACTGCCGGTCTGCACTTCGATCAGATCCAGCGGAATCTTGCCCGGATTCTCCAGGCGATGGGAGGTGCCCAGGGGAATGTAGGTGGATTCGTCTTCCCGCAGCAAAAAGCTGTCCTCGCCGCGCACCACCCGCGCCGTGCCCTTGACCACGATCCAGTGCTCGGCGCGGTGATGGTGCATCTGCAGCGACAGGGTGGCGCCCGGATGGACGCGGATGTGTTTGACCTGGAAGCGTTCACCGCTGCCGATGCCCTCGTACCAGCCCCAGGGCCGATAAACCCGCCTGTGGGCCAGCGCCTCATCCCGGCGCGCGGCCTTGAGCTGGGCGACGATGGCCTTCACCTCCTGGGCATGGTCCTTGTGAGCGACCAGCACGGCATCGGCCGTTTCGACGATGACATGGTCGCGCACGCCCACCGCAGCCACCAGCCGACTCTCGGCGCGCACATAGCTGCCTTGCACGTCCTGCAGCAAGACATCGCCCAGCACCACATTACCCTGCGCGTCGCCGGGGCCGGCCGCCTGCAGCGCAGCCCAGGAGCCCACATCGCTCCAGCCGGCCGCGAGCGGCACCACCACCGCCCGATCGGTCTTCTCCATCACGGCGTAGTCCAGGGAATCCGATCGGCAACCCAGGAAGGGCGCCGACGCCAGGCGCGTGAAGTCGAGATCACGGGCAGCGCCGGTCCATGCCGCCTCCGCAGCGGCCAGGATATCCGGCGCATGCTGCGCCAGGGCGTCGAGTACCGTCCGGGCCGTGAACATGAACATGCCGCTGTTCCAGAAATACCCGCCTTGGCGCAGATAGGCCTCGGCCCGCTCACGGTCGGGTTTCTCCACGAAGGCCGCCACGGATAGCCAGCCGGTCTCGCCGTCTGCGTCAGCCCCCCGGATATAGCCATAACCGGTCTCGGGCGTCGTGGGCACAATGCCGAAGGTCACCAGATGCCCGAGCTGCGCCGCTGCGCGCGCCGCGCCCAGCGCCTCGCGAAAGCGTTCAGGCTCCTGGATCAGATGATCGGCCGGCAACACCAGCAGCAGCGTTTCGGGATCCCGGCTCGCGGCATCCAATGCCGCGATGGCCACCGCCGGCGCCGTGTTGCGGCCGGCGGGCTCCAGCAGGATGCCCGCCGGTTCGCGGCCGATCTGGCGCAGTTGTTCGGCCACCAGGAAGCGGTGCTGCTCGTTGCACACGATCAGCGGCGCGGCCAGCTCCGGCACGCCCACCAGTCTGAGCAGGGTGTCCTGCAGCAATGTGTGCTCGGAACACAAGGGCAGGCACTGCTTGGGCAGTTGCTCGCGCGACAAGGGCCAGAGCCGGGTGCCCGAGCCTCCGGACAGGATCACGGGCACCATGCGGGATGCGGCGGGAAGCGAGTCGACGGGCAGGGATACCGATGCAGCGCTCATGGGGAATGCTCCGGGATGGCGGAAAACTGCAGGCCAAATTGTCGGCGCAGGAGCCGATCCCGCCAGGGGATGGGCAAGCGCGCCAGCAAGGGCATCAGGCTGCTGCCGTTGCCAATGCGCACCATGGCGCGGGGGCGCGGCGCGGTCACCGCGCGATAGCAGATGCGCGCGAAGGTTTCGGCCGACGTCGCACGGCGCTGGGAGGCCCGTGCCCGTCCGTAAATGGCTTCCCGGCACCGGTCATACCAGGAGTCCGCCCGCAACACCCGCTCCACCGCCTCGCTGGCATGATCCCCGAAACGCGAGCGAATTGCGCCCGGCTGGATGGTGATCACCGCAATGCCAAAGGGTGCGAGCTCCATGCGCAGGGCATCGGACAGGCTGTGCAGGGCGGCCTTGGTGGCGCAATACACGCCGGCAAAGGGCGTGGTCAGCACCCCGGAGACGCTGCCGATGTTGACGATACGCCCCCCGCCCTGGCGCATGCGCGCCGCGGCGGCCTGCGCCATCAGCAGGGGCGCGAACACATTGGTGGCGAACTGACGCTCCAGCTCCGCTTCCGGCATTTCGACGGTCGGCCCCATGGCGCCGTACCCCGCGTTGTTGATCAGGATGTCGACATGATCTTCCTGGGCGTCCAGCGCGGCCCAGAACGCCGCACGGCTGGCCGGGTCACAGACATCCAGCGGCAATGCATGCAGGCCCAGGGCGCTGAGTTGCGCCAGATCCTCGGATCGGCGCGCCGTGGCATAGACTCGGTAGCCATGGTGGTGAAACGCCAGCGCCAGCGCCTGCCCGATGCCGCTCGAACAACCGGTGACGATCACCACCGGGGGGTAATGCGTGGCCATACCGATGCTTCCTCACTGTTTCGTCCGTTGAAACGCCCGGCGCGCACCCTCAGGCAGCGCCCGCCAGATCCGGCAACAAAGGCCGCAGATAACGGCCGGTATGGGAAGCGGCCACCTCGGCCACTGCCTCGGGCGGCCCCGCGGCAATCAACTGCCCCCCGCCATCACCGCCCTCCGGCCCCAGATCCAGCAGCCAGTCGGCGGTCTTGATCACATCCAGGTTGTGCTCGATCACCACCACCGTGTTGCCGTGACCGCACAGCCGCTGCAGCACCGCCAGCAGCATTTCGATATCGTAGAAATGCAGGCCCGTGGTGGGCTCATCCAGAATATACAAGGTCCGCCCGGTGTCGCGCTTGGACAGCTCCCGCGACAGCTTCACCCGTTGCGCCTCACCCCCCGAGAGGGTGGTGGCGCTCTGGCCCAGGCGAATGTAACCCAGGCCCACGTCCATCAAGGTTTGCAACTTGCGCGCCACGGTGGGCACCGGGGCGAAGAACGCCAGTGCGTCCTCCACCGTCAATTCCAGCACCTCGTGAATGCTGCGCCCCTTGTAGCGCACCTCCAGGGTTTCCCGATTGTAGCGCTGGCCCTTGCACACATCGCAGGTGACATACACATCGGGCAGGAAATTCATCTCCACCCGGATCACCCCATCGCCCTGACAGGCTTCGCAGCGCCCGCCCTTGACGTTGAAACTGAAGCGACCGGGACCATAACCCCGGCTGCGCGCTTCCGGCGTGCCGGCGAACAGCTCGCGGATGGGCGTGAACAGGCCGGTGTAGGTGGCCGGGTTGGAGCGCGGGGTGCGGCCGATGGGGCTTTGGTCGATGTCGATCACATGATCGAACTGATTCAGTCCTTCGATGCGCTCATGGGGGGCGGGTTCGGCGGCGGCGCCATGCAGATAGCGCGCCGCCGCGACATGGAGCGTGTCGTTGATGAGGGTGGATTTGCCCGAGCCCGACACGCCGGTCACACAGGTGAACAGGCCCACCGGGATCTCTGCGGTGAGGTGCTTGAGGTTGTGACCGCTCGCGCCCTTGATGCGAATCCAGTGGTCGCCGTCGGGTTGCCGGCGCGGCCGAGGGATGGCAATGCTGCGTCGGCCGCTGAGGTATTGGCCGGTAAGGGATTCGGGATGGGCCGCGATCTCGGCCGGCGTCCCTTGCGCCACCACCCGGCCGCCGTGTACGCCGGCGCCGGGACCCATGTCCACCACATGATCGGCGGCGAGAATGGCGTCGTGGTCATGCTCCACCACGATCACGGTGTTCCCCAGGTCACGCAAATAGATCAGGGTGCGCAGCAGGCGGTCGTTGTCGCGCTGGTGCAGGCCGATGGACGGCTCGTCCAGCACATACATCACCCCCACCAGGCCCGCGCCGATCTGGCTGGCCAGCCGGATGCGCTGGGCCTCCCCCCCGGAGAGGGTCTCGGCGCTGCGGTCCAGGCTCAGGTAATCCAGCCCCACGTTGACCAGGAAATCCAGCCGCTGGGCGATTTCCTTGCAGATGCGCTGGGCAATTTCCCCACGCCGTCCCGGCAGGTCCAACTGACCAAAAAAAGCCTGGGCCTGGCGCACCGACCAGGCGGTCAGCACCGGCAGACTGGTGTCCTCGATGAAGACGTGGCGCGCCGCCAGGTTGAGCCGCGCGCCGCCGCAGGTCGGGCAGGGCCGGGTGCTGATGAACTTGGCCAGTTCCTCGCGGATGAGGTTGGAATCGGTCTCGCGGTGGCGCCGCTCCAGGTTGGGCAGGATGCCTTCGAAAGGATGACGCCGAACCATCTCCGTGCCCCGCTCGGAGAGGTAGCGGAATTCGATCTTGCGCTCGCCGCTGCCGTGGAGAATCACCTCTCGCACCGACTCCGGCAGTTCCGCGAAGGGGGTCTCCACATCGAAGCCGTAGGCGCTGGCGAGCGACTGGATCAGGTGAAAATAGTAGGCCGTGCGCCGGTCCCAGCCGCGCACCGCGCCACCGGCCAGGCTCAGCTCAGGATGGGCCACCACGCGCGCCGGATCGAAAAACTGCTTGACCCCCAGACCATCACAGTCCGGGCAGGCGCCCGCCGGGTTGTTGAAGGAGAACTGCCGCGGCTCCAGTTCCTGCAGGCTGTAGCCACAATGGGGACAGGCCAGGCGGGCGGAGAACAACTGCTCGGGACGCTCCGGCTCGTCCATGAAGGCCAGCACTGCCAGGCCGTCGGACAGCCGCAGGGCGGTTTCCAGGCTCTCGGCCAGACGCTGGCCCGCATCCGCGCGCACCCGCAACCGGTCCACCACCGCCTCGATGCGGTGCTTGCGCTTGGGATCGAGCTGGGGGATCTCCTCCAGTTCGCGCACCGCGCCATCCACCCGCGCCCGCACCAGGCCCTGGTTGCGCAGGTCGACAAACACCTGATCATGTTCGCCCTTGCGGTCCTGTATCACCGGTGCCAGCAGCATGATGCGCAGCCCCTCCGGCAGCGCCAGCACCTGATCGACCATCTGGCTCACGGTCTGCGCCGCCAGCGCCACGCCGTGCTCGGGGCAGCGTGGAATGCCGGCCCGGGCATAGAGCAGACGCAGGTAGTCGTAGATTTCGGTGACGGTGCCCACGGTGGAGCGCGGGTTGTGGGAGGTGGATTTCTGTTCGATGGAAATCGCCGGCGACAGGCCCTCGATGTGATCCACGTCGGGCTTGTCCATCAGCGACAGGAACTGGCGCGCATAGGCCGACAGGGACTCGACATAACGCCGCTGGCCTTCGGCGTAGAGGGTATCGAAGGCGAGCGAAGATTTTCCCGAACCGGACAGGCCGGTGATGCAGATGAGCTTGTCCCGGGGCAGATCCAGGTCGACGTTCTTGAGATTGTGGGTTCGGGCGCCCCGAATCCGGATGCTTTGCATAGGCTCACCGTTGGGAATTCGACCTGCTACTATAACCACCCTCAATGACACCGGGCAAAGGAGGTTTCCCCTTGCCTGCACTAGCTGAAGATAAAGTCGCCACCCGAATGAGCGCCGATGAGCGCGCCGCCAGCTTTCAGATTGCCGGGCTGTACGCCTTGCGCATGCTGGGGCTGTTCATGGTACTGCCGGTCCTGGCGCTCTATGCGCGTGGGCTGCCCGGGGCCACCCCGTTCAAATTGGGACTCGCCTTGGGCATTTACGGGCTGACCCAGGCCTTGCTGCAAATCCCCTTCGGCAGCCTGTCCGACCGCATCGGGCGCAAGCCCATGTTGCTGTTCGGGCTGGTCCTGTTCGGCCTGGGCAGCCTCGTCGCTGGCTTGGGCAGCAGCATCGACACCATCATCCTCGGCCGCGCGCTACAGGGCGCGGGCGCCATTTCGGCGGTGCTCAGCGCGCTGCTGGCCGACCTGACCCGGCCCGATCAACGCACCAAGGCCATGGCCATCGTGGGCGTCACCATCGGAATCTCCTTTTCCCTGTCGATGTTCATGGGCCCCGTGCTGGACCGACTGATGGGCGTGCGTGGCATTTTCCTGCTCACCGCCTTTCTTACGGCCATGGCGCTGGTCGTGGTGTGGCGCCTGCCCACCCCAATGGAATCACGGGAACTGGAGCTGCCGCCGCCCGATTGGAGCCATCTGGTGGATCCCCTGCTGTGGCGCCTCAATCTGGGTGTGTTCCTGTTGCACCTGATGCTCACCGCCAGCTTCGTGGCCATTCCGATGCTGCTCAAGGACGACATGGGGCTGGATCAGGGGGATCACTGGAAAATCTACCTGCCCGTCATGCTGGCCGCCTTCGTGACCATGGCGCCGCTGGTGATGCGCACCAGTCGCGGCGCGGTAGGACCCATCTTCCTGGCCAGCATCGGCCTCTTGGGCATCGCCCAGTTCGGGCTGCTGTGGGCGCCCCATCACTGGGTGATTCTGCTGGTGATGCTGTGGATCTTTTTCACCGGCTTCAACGTGCTGGAGGCCTCCCAGCCGGCGCTGGTCTCTCAGGCCGCCCCGGCCAATGCCAAGGGCGCCGCCCTGGGGGTCTATTCGACGGCCCAGTTCCTCGGCGCCTTTGCCGGTGGGGTATTGGGGGGGACGCTGGCGAACCGTTGGGGCGGGGCCACGCTGTTCGAGATCCACGCCCTGCTCTGCGTGGTGTGGCTGGTCCTGAGCTGGCCCTTGCGTCACCTGTCGATGCAGGCGGGGCGGACGTCACTGCCCGCGCGACCCATCGAGACCTGAACCGCCGCCGATCTTCTCAGGCGCCACGGCGATGCTAAGATGAAACCATCGCGCCGCCAGCTATGGGCGCCACCCAATTCGAACGCCAGAGGGGAAAACCAATGTCCAAGGGCTCCGTCAACAAAGTCATCCTGATCGGCAATCTGGGCGCCGATCCGGAAACGCGCACCACCACCAGCGGTTCCCAAGTTACCTCGTTGCGCATTGCCACCTCCGAATCCTGGAACGACCGCCAGAGTGGGGAGCGCAAGGAGCAGACCGAATGGCACCGCGTCACCATCTACGGCAAGCTCGCCGAAATCGCCAGCCAGTACCTGCGCAAGGGTGCGAAGGTCTACCTCGAAGGCCGCATCCAGACCCGCAAGTGGCAGGACAAGGAGGGCAACGACCGCTACACCACCGAAGTGATCGCCAACGAAATGCAGATGCTGGATGGCCGCTCCGGGGGCGCAGGGTCTGGCGCCTCACAGGGCGATGGCGATGAATGGGGCGCCTCCTCCAGCGCCAAGGGCCCGACGCCGCCCCCGCGCCGTTCGGTGAAAGACGA
>WOZT01000216.1:0-7601 GCA_011620145.1 Gammaproteobacteria bacterium
GTGCTGATCATGGCGGGCGGCACGGGCGGGCATGTGTTCCCGGCCCTGGCCGTGGCCCGGGCTTTGCGCGCGGATGGCATCGCCGTGGCCTGGCTGGGCAGCCGCGGCGGGATGGAAGAGCGGGTCGTACAGCGCGACGGCATCACTTTCCATGGCATCCGCATCCGGGGCCTGCGCGGCAAGGGCGTCACGGCCTGGTTGCTGGCGCCACTGCGCCTGGCCGGGGCAGTGGCCGAGGCGCTTGCCGTCATGATCCGGCTGCGCCCGCGCGTGGTGTTGGGCATGGGGGGCTTTGCGGCGGGTCCCGGCGGGCTGGCGGCCTGGCTGTTGCGCCGTCCCCTGGTGATTCATGAGCAGAATGCCGTGGCCGGCTGGACCAACCGCCTGCTGGCCCGGTTGGCGCGGCGGGTGCTGGGCGCGTATCCGAATGTCCTGGGATCCGTCGAGGCGGTGGGCAACCCGGTGCGTCCGGAAATTGCTGCCCTGCCGGCGCCCGAGGTGCGGTTGGCCGGTCGCAAAGGACCGCTGCGGGTGTTGGTGTTGGGCGGGAGCCAGGGCGCGCGCGCCCTGAATGCCACCGTGCCTGAGGCCTTGGCCCAACTGCCGGCAGGAATCGCGGTCGAGGTGATCCATCAAACCGGCGTTTCGGAGCAGGCGCAGACCCAGCAGGCCTATGCCCGGCTCGGCGTGCAGGCGGAGGTGCTGGCGTTCATCGAGGACATGGCGACGGCCTATGGCTGGGCTGACTTGGCAGTCTGTCGCGCCGGCGCCCTGACACTGGCGGAGGTGACGGCAGCCGGCGTCGGCACGGTGCTGGTGCCCTACCCTCACGCCGTGGACGATCACCAGACCCGCAATGCCGAGTATTTGGTCGCGGCTGGCGCCGCCGTGCTGCAACCCCAGGATTCACTGACCGTGGCGGGCCTGGCTGAGCTGCTTGCGCCCTTGCTGGGCAATCGGGACCGGTTGCGGGACATGGCGCTGCGAGCGCGCGGCCTGGCCCGACCCGATGCGACCGCCGAGGTGGTGCGGGTGTTGCGCGCGGAAGGGGGGCTGGCATGAGCGGCGTGTTGTCGGCGGCGCTGTTGCAGCAGGCCTGGATGCGGCGGGTGCGGCGCATCCATTTCGTCGGCATGGGCGGTGTGGGGATGGCCGGGATCGCCGAGGTGTTGCTCAACCTGGGCTATCAAATCTCGGGCTCGGACCTGCGCGACAACGCGGCGCTGCGGCGCCTGGCCGGGTTGGGGGCCAGCGTGGCCCTGGGTCATGGCGCCGATCGGGTGGTGGGCGCCGATGTGGTGGTGGTGTCCAGCGCCATCGGCATGGAGAACCCCGAGGTCGCTGCCGCCCGGGAGCAGGGCATCCCGGTCATTCCCCGTGCGCAGATGTTGAGCGAACTGATGCGCTTCCGCTACGGCATCGCGGTCGCGGGTACGCATGGCAAGACCACCACCACCAGCCTGGTGGCAAGCGTGCTGGCCGATGGCGGCCTGGATCCCACCTTCGTCATCGGGGGACGCCTCAATCAGGCCGGCACCCATGCCCGGCTGGGAACGAGTCCCTATCTGGTGGCCGAGGCGGATGAGAGCGATGCGTCTTTCTTGCATCTGCAGCCCATGATCGCCGTGGTGACCAATGTGGATGCCGACCATCTGGACACCTACGGCGGCAGCTTCAGTCAGTTGCGCCAGACCTTTCTGGAATTCCTGCACAACCTGCCGTTCTATGGGCTGGCCGTGATTTGCGCGGATGATCCGACGCTGTCGGAGATGCTGCCGGAAATCGGCCGGCCGGTGGTGAGCTATGGCTTTGCAGACGGTGCGGACGTGCGGGCGCTGGTGGCACGTCCCGAGGCGGGCCGCAATCATCTGGAAGTCCAGTTTCCGGACGGCAGCCATCATGCCCTCATTCTCAATCTGCCGGGCCGCCATAACGTGCAGAACGCGCTGGCTGCGCTGGCCGTGGGGCATGAGCTGGGCATCGCACCGGCCGCCATGGCGCAGGCCCTGGAGCAGTTCCAGGGCATCGGCCGGCGCTTCCAGCGTTATGGCGTCATCGAAACGCCCGCAGGCCCGGTGGAACTGGTGGATGACTATGGTCACCACCCCACCGAGGTGGCGGCCACTCTGGCGGCCGCTCGCGAAACCTGGCCGGACGCCCGGCTGGTGGTCACCTTCCAGCCGCATCGCTACAGCCGCACGCGGGACCTCCTGGAGGACTTCGCGCGCGTGTTGTCGAGCGCCGATGTCCTGGTGCTGACCGAGGTCTATGCCGCCGGGGAAACGCCCATTGCCCAGGCCGATGGCCGCACCCTGGCTCGGGCCACGCGCGCCCGGGGGCGCCTGGAGCCCGTGTTCGTGCCCACCGTGGAGGAGTTGCCCGAGGCGCTGGAGGGGCTGCTGGAGGCGGGCGATGTGCTGCTCACCCTGGGCGCCGGCGATATCGGCGGTTTGCCGGCCCGGCTGCAGCAGCGCTGGGGAGGGCGGCCATGAATGCCTTGCGTCAGGAGATCCGCGGCCGGGTGCGTCGGGATGAACCCCTGGCCCTGCATACCAGCTGGCGCGTCGGCGGACCGGCGGCGCTGTTTTTCGAGCCGGCCGACCCGGCCGATCTGGCGGCCTTCCTCGCCGACCTGCCCGCCACGACGCCGGTGTTCTGGCTCGGCTTGGGCAGCAACCTGCTGGTGCGGGATGGCGGCATCGACGGGGTGGTCATCGCCACGCAGCGCGGGCTGGGGGCGCTGGACGTACTGGCCCCAGGGCGCATCCGGGCGCAGGCCGGGGTGCCCTGCGCCAAGCTGGCGCGGTTGTGCGAGCGCGAAGGATGGGCCGGCGGTGCGTTCTTTGCCGGCATCCCCGGCACGCTGGGCGGGGCGCTGGCCATGAATGCCGGGGCCTTTGGCGGGGAAACCTGGCGCCAGGTGGCGCGGGTCGAGGTGATGGATCGTCAGGGCCGCACCCGGTGGCGGGTGGCGGCGGAGTATGAGGTGGGGTACCGGCAGGTGCGTCCGCCGGTGGACGGGGAGGCGTTCGTGGCGGCCGAATGGCATTTCGACATCGATTCCCCAGGAGAGACCGGGCGGGCCCGGATCCGGGAATTGCTGGCGCGGCGGGCGGCCACCCAGCCCCTGGGCCAGCCCAGTTGCGGCTCGGTGTTCCGCAACCCGCCGGGGGATCACGCGGCGCGCCTGATCGAAGCGGCGGGCCTGAAGGGCGAGTGCATTGGCGATGCCCAGGTGTCCCCCAAGCATGCCAACTTCATCGTCAATCGGGGTCAGGCCCGGGCGGCCGACATCGAAGCCCTGATCGGGCGAGTGCAGGAGCGGGTGCTGGCCAGCCAGGGCGTCGCGTTGATTCCGGAAGTGCGGATCGTCGGGAGGGCCTCATGAGCGGCTTGCCGGCTCCCCGGGTGCACGATGCGGCGGCGTTCGGGCGGGTGGCCGTGCTGATGGGCGGCCGCTCCGGTGAGCGGGAGATCTCCCTGCGCAGCGGGGCGGCGGTGCTGGATGCGCTGTGCCGGCGCGGCGTGGATGCGGTGGCGGTTGACGTCGGGATGGATTTCCTCGCGCGCCTGCCGGAACTGCACAGTGACCGGGCCTTTATCGCCCTGCATGGCCGTGGCGGCGAGGATGGGGTGATCCAGGGCGCGCTGGAGATGGCGGGAATCCCCTACACCGGCAGTGGCGTGGCCGCCTGCGCCTTGAGCATGGACAAGTTGCGCACCAAGCAGTTGTGGCAGGCGCAGGGCCTGCCGACGCCGCCCTACGCCGTGCTGGCGGATGCGGCCGACGTCGAGCGGGCGCTCAGCGCGCTGGGACTGCCCTTGATCGTCAAGCCGGCGCGTGAGGGTTCCAGCCTGGGCATGAGCAAGGTGACCCGGCCGGAGGAGCTGCTCCCCGCCTTCCATCACGCGCGGGCGCTGGACAGCCGGGTGCTGGCCGAACGCTGGATCAGTGGCGGCGAGTACACCGTGGCGATTCTCGGGGACCGGGCACTGCCCTCGATCCGTCTGGAGACCCCCCACGCGTTCTACGATTTCGATGCCAAGTACCGGTCGAACAGCACGCGTTACCACTGCCCCAGTGGCCTGACGCCGGAGCGGGAGGCGGCGTTTGGCGCGCTGGCGCTGGCGGCGTTCCAGGGCCTCGATGCCCAGGGTTGGGGCCGGGTGGATTTCATGCTGGATGCGGCAGGTTCCCCGTGGCTGCTGGAGCTCAACAGCGTGCCGGGCATGACGGATCACAGTCTGGTGCCAATGGCGGCGCGGGCGGCAGGGCTTTCCTTCGAGGATCTGGTGTGGCGGATTCTCGAAACCAGTCTGGCGGATCGGTCATGAGGGCCATTCCGCCGCCAGACCGTCGGCGCCCGGTGCATCGATCGGCAAGCAGGTCGCAGCGTCGATCGGTCAGTCGATCTGAGGTGCAACAGACCTTCACTTTGCCCCCCGCCGTGCGTCGCTGGATCGGCCGACTGCTGGGCGCATGCGTGGTGGTGGGAATCGCGGGCGGGCTGGTCTGGCAGGCCCAGGCGCAGGCTTGGTTTGCGCTCAAGCGGGTGCTGGTGGAAGCGCCGTTCCGGCAGGTATCGCAGGAAACCATCGAGCAGACGGTGCGCGCCCACCGCGCGGCGAGCCTGTGGCAGGTGGACCTGAAGGCCTTGGTGGCCGATCTGCGGGGGCTGGACTGGGTGGCGCGGGTCCAGGTCAGCCGGCGCTGGCCCGATGCGTTGGTGGTGCGGTTGTGGGAGTACCGGCCGGTGGCGCGCTGGGGTGAAGTGGGTCTGCTGGATGTGCGCGGGATCCGCTTCCAGGCCGAGGCGGGCGAGGTGGATCTGCCCTTGCTCAATGGCCCGGAAGGCTCCGAGCGACGGGTTTTGGATACCTATCGCCTGCTGCAATCCCAGCTCACGCCCCAGGGCATTCAGCTCGGGCAGTTGGTGGTGGATCACCGCGGTAGCTGGCGCGCCACGCTGGAGCAGGGCGTGGAATTGCGCCTCGGTCCCGGCAATCCCCAGCCGCCGTTCAAGCGTTTCGTGGACAAGGTGCTGCCGCGGCTGCGTCCCGATCTGGCCTCGCTGGCCTATGTGGACCTGCGGTATCCCAACGGATTTTCGATCAAACCAAAAGGTGCGCCCTGATGCCGGGCGCGCAGAAGGATAGGTAGACATGGCCAAGCGGCAGGAAAGCAATTTGATCGTCGGCCTGGACATTGGAACGTCCAAGGTGGTCTGCATCGTGGGGGAGGTGAGTCCCGGCGGGCGGGTGGAAATCATCGGCCTGGGCAGTCATCCCTCGCGCGGCCTCAAGAAGGGCGTCGTGGTCAACATCGAGTCCACGGTGCAGTCCATTCGCCGCGCGGTGGATGAAGCCGAGCTGATGGCGGATTGCGAAATCCGCGCGGTGTATGTGGGGATTGCCGGCAGCCACATCCGCAGCCTGAATTCCCACGGCATCGTCGCCATCCGCGACCGCGAGGTGCGCCAGGAGGACGTGGACCGGGTCATCGATGCGGCGCGGGCGGTGGCGATCCCGGCGGACCAACGCATCCTGCATACCCTGCCGCAGGAATTCATCATCGACGAACAGGACGGCATCCGCGAGCCGGTGGGCATGTCCGGCGTGCGCCTGGAAGCCAAGGTCCACATCGTCACCTGCTCATCCAGCGCCGCCCAGAACATCGTCAAATGCGTGGAGCGCTGCGGCCTGCACGTGCAGGACATCATCCTGGAACAGCTCGCGTCCAGTTATGCCGTGCTGACGCCGGACGAGAAGGACCTGGGGGTGTGCCTGGTGGACATCGGCGGCGGCACCACCGATATCGCCGTGTTTACCGAAGGGGCGATCCGCCATACCGCCGTGATTCCCATTGCCGGGGACCAGGTCACCAACGACATCGCCGTCGCCCTGCGCACGCCCACTCACCACGCCGAGGAAATCAAGCTGCGCTTCGGTTGCGCCCTGCCCCAACTGATCTCCGGCGAGGAGAGCGTGGAGGTGCCGAGTGTGGGCGACCGCCCCCCCCGCCGGCTGGCCCGTCAGGTGTTGGCAGAGGTGGTCGAGCCGCGCTTCGAGGAATTGTTCAACTTGATCCAGGCGGAGGTGCGGCGCGCCGGGCTGGAGGATCTGACGGCGGCGGGCGTGGTCCTCACCGGGGGCAGCTCGCGCATGGAAGGGGTCGCCGAACTGGCGGAGGAAGTGTTTCACGCCCAGGTGCGCATCGGCATGCCCGACCACCTGACCGGCATGGCGGATGTGGTGCGCAATCCCATGCACGCCACCGGGGTTGGCTTGCTGCTGTATGGCGCTGACAACGCGGGGCTGGGGCTGCCCCCGGCCTCAAGCGGGGGGGTGCGCAGTGTATGGGATCGGATGAAATCTTGGTTTCAGAGCAACTTCTGACGGGCAGAGGTTGCCGGTTGTTTCAACGGATCGGAATGCGCATTACGCGCGATAAGGAGACAGACCATGTTTGAAATCGTCGATAGCGTGACAGAGAACGCGGTGATCAAGGTCATCGGTGTGGGTGGTGGTGGCGGCAATGCCGTGGCCAATATGGTGCGCGCGGGGGTTGAGGGGGTCGAATTCATCGCCGCCAACACCGATGCCCAGGTACTGGCCAAGACCGGCGCCCGCACCCTGCTGCAACTGGGGCCGACCATCACGAAGGGTCTGGGCGCCGGCGCCAATCCCGAAGTGGGACGCCAGGCGGCCATGGAGGACCGCGAGCGCATCCAGGAAGTGATCCGCGGCGCGGACATGTTGTTCATCACCGCCGGCATGGGCGGCGGTACCGGAACCGGTGCGGCGCCGGTGGTGGCGCAGGTGGCGCGGGAACTGGGCATCCTCACCGTGGCAGTGGTCACCCGGCCTTTCTCCTTCGAGGGCGCCAAGCGCATGCAGGTGGCCCGCGAAGGCATCGCCGATCTGGCCAAGCATGTGGATTCGCTGATCACCGTTCCCAACGAGCGGCTGCTGGCGGTGCTGGGCAAGAAAATCAGTCTGCTGGATGCCTTCAAGGCGGCGGATGACGTGTTGCACAACGCGGTGTCGGGTATCGCCGATCTGATCACCCGGCCGGGCCTGATCAACGTCGATTTCGCTGATGTGCGCACGGTCATGGCGGAAATGGGCGTGGCCATGATGGGATCCGGGACGGCCAGCGGCGATGATCGCGCGCGTATGGCGGCGGAAAAGGCCCTGCGCAGCCCGCTGCTGGATGATGTCGATCTGGCGGGTGCCCGCGGGATTCTGGTGAACGTGACCGGCGGGCCAAAACTGTCCATCGGCGAGTTCCAGGAAGTCGGCGAAACGGTGCGCGAATTCGCCTCCGACGAGGCCACCGTGGTGGTCGGCATGGTCATCGATCCTGAGATGGACGAAGACATTCGCGTCACGGTGGTGGCCACGGGTCTGGGACGCCCCGCTGCCCGGGTGGAAGAGCCGCCGGTGCGCCTGGTTCAGCGCAATGCCTCGGGCGAGGTCAATTATGGCGATCTTGATCGCCCGGCGATCACCCGCAAGCGCAGCCTTCCGGAGCGCGGCGCGCGGGCCGGGGAAAACGACCTGGACTACCTTGATGTGCCCGCCTTCCTGCGGCGTCAAGC
>WOZT01000216.1:7701-13871 GCA_011620145.1 Gammaproteobacteria bacterium
CCCGCGCCGGTGAACTCCGGCATTACCTTTTGCCGCGTGGATCTCCCCGGATGCCCGGCCATCCGGGCTCGCCCCGAGAGCGTCGGTGATACCCGGCTCTCGACCACGCTCGCGCAGGGCGAGGTACGTGTGGCGACCGTGGAGCATTTGCTTTCCGCACTGGCTGGACTGGGTATCGACAATGCCTTCGTGGACCTCAGCGCCGCCGAGGTGCCGATCATGGACGGCAGCGCCGGGCCGTTTGTGTTCCTCATCCAGTCCGCCGGCGTCGAGGAACAGAACGCGCCCAAGCGCTTCATCCGCATCAAGAAACCCGTGGTGGTCGAAGAAGGCGGTAAATGGGCACGCTTCGACCCCTACGAAGGCTTCAAGGTGGGTTTCACCATCGAATTCAACCACCCCGTCTTCAAGCATCACACCAAGCACGCGGAAGTGGATTTTTCGACCACCTCCTTCGTGAAGGAAATCAGCCGGGCGCGCACCTTCGGCTTCATGCGCGACATCGAAATGCTGCGCCAGAACAACCTGGCCCTGGGCGGCAGCCTGGATAACGCGGTGGTGCTGGATGATTATCGCGTGCTCAACGAAGACGGCCTGCGCTACGAGAATGAGTTCGTCAAGCACAAGATCCTCGATGCCATCGGGGACCTTTATCTGCTGGGCGAAGGCTTGATCGGCGCGTTCACCGGCTATAAGTCGGGTCATGGGCTCAACAACACCCTGTTGCGCCGCCTGCTCGCCCAGCCGGACGCCTGGGAGCGGGTCAGTTTTCAGCGCCCGGAAGAATCGCCCCTGCGCTACGCGCCGACCTTGGCGGTGGCCTCTTAAGCCACGGGCGGTTTGGCGCGGGAGGCCAGTCGGCGCAGCACCGCCGCCAGGCCCGCATCTTCGGTGCGTGCGGCGAAGGATTCCAGCGCCAGCGCCACCTCCGGCGAGGGCGCCGAGGTGACTTGGCGCGGTGGTCGGTCGGGTGGCATGGTGGGCGGTATCACCACGACCTCGATGCGCGACACGGCAAGCCCCATGTCGACCAGACGGGGCAGCAGGCCGGGCGCCAGATAGCGCAGCCGGCTGGCCCAGCCGGCGCTGTCCGCCGCCAGGATGGCGGTTGCGCCGCGGACATTGGCCAGCACGCAGTGCCGGTCCAGGGGATCGGGCAGATGCGGGCGCAGGCCTGCGTTGTACATCGCCAGAGTGGCTGCTCGCGCGAGCAGGTCAGCGCCCTCCCCGCTGACCTTGAAACAGCGCAGCAGCGGTTTGGGACCGGACATCGCGGAACCTCCTGTTGCAACAAGGGTCCCATGCTCGGCCATGGGCACTGCTTGACGCAAGGGCCCGCCGATCCGTCCCCCTCTGGCGGGTTCTCTGCCCGTGGCCAATTGACCCACGCCTGCCTCGCGCATAAGGTGTAGTCCCTTTGCCGATCCTGCGGAATTCGCATCGGCCAGCCCACCACCAAAGTCACCTTTAGATGATTGCAAACCCACTCAAACTGATCTTCGGCAGCAGCCACCAGCGCACCGTCAAGCGACTGGCCAAGACCGTCCAGAAAATCAACACGCTGGAAGACGCGTTGGCGTCGCTGCCCGATGCCCGCCTATCGGCCAAGACCGCCGAGTTCCGCAGCCGCTTGGCCAAGGGCGAAGCACTCGATGCCCTGTTGCCGGAAGCCTTCGCCGTGGTGCGGGAAGCGGGCAAGCGGGTCATGAACATGCGCCATTATGACGTGCAGATGATGGGCGGCATGGTGCTGCATCAGGGCAAGATCGCCGAAATGCGCACCGGCGAGGGCAAGACCCTGGTGGGCACGCTGGCGGTCTATCTCAACGCCCTGACGGCCAAGGGCGTGCATGTGGTCACGGTGAACGAATACCTCGCCAGCCGTGACGCGGCCTGGATGAAGCCCTTGTATGAGTACCTGGGCCTGACCGTCGGTGTGATTGGCGCCCTCCAGAGCCCGGATGAAAAGCGCGCGGCCTACGCCGCGGACATCACCTATGGCACCAACAACGAATTCGGCTTCGACTACCTGCGCGACAACATGGCGTTCCGCCTGGAGGAGCGCGTCCAGCGCCCCCTGCACTTCGCCATCATCGACGAGGTGGATTCCATCCTGATCGACGAGGCGCGCACGCCGCTGATCATTTCGGGCGCGACCGACGACAGCACCGAGCTTTACGAGCGCATCGACAAGCTGATCCCTCGGCTGGTGCGTCAACAGGAGGAAGAAGGTCCCGGCGATTTCTCGGTGGACGAAAAAGCCCGCCAGGTCCATCTGACCGAGGAAGGCCACCAGCACGTCGAGGAAATGCTGACCGAGGCGGGCCTGCTGGAGCCCGGCGACAGCCTGTACGACGCCGCCAACATCGCCCTCATGCATCATGTGAACGCCGCCCTGCGCGCCCATCAGCTGTTCCAGCGCAACGTCCACTACATCATCCAGGGCGGCAAGATCGTCATCGTCGATGAATTCACCGGCCGCACCATGGCCGGGCGGCGCTGGTCCGACGGCCTGCACCAGGCCATCGAGGCCAAGGAAGGGGTGGACATCCAGGCCGAGAATCACACCCTGGCGTCCATCACCTTCCAGAACTACTTCCGGCTGTATGACAAGCTCGGCGGCATGACCGGCACGGCCGACACCGAAGCCTTTGAATTTCATCAGATCTACGGCCTGGATGTGGTGGTAATCCCCACCAACCGGCCCATGGTGCGCAAGGATCTGCCCGACCAGATCTTCCTCACCCGCAAGGAAAAATACCAGGCCATCGTGGCCGACGTGAAGCAATGTCGGGAAACAGGCCAGCCCGTGCTGGTGGGCACCGCCTCCATCGAGGCTTCCGAGGAACTCTCCGCCTTGCTGACGCGGGAGAAAATCTCCCACGAGGTGCTCAACGCCAAGCAGCATGAACGGGAAGCCGAGATCATCGCCCAGGCCGGGCGGCCGGGCGCCGTGACCATCGCCACCAACATGGCCGGTCGCGGCACCGACATCATCCTGGGCGGCAATCCCGAACTGGCGCGCCGCCAGCTTGGCGATGAAGCCACGCCCGAGCAACTGGCCGCGCTGGACGTGGCTTGGCACGAGTCCCACGACCAGGTCCTGGCCGCCGGCGGTCTGCACATCGTCGGCAGCGAACGCCATGAATCGCGCCGCATCGACAACCAGTTGCGCGGCCGCGCCGGACGCCAGGGCGATCCCGGCTCCAGCCGGTTCTACCTGTCGTTCGAGGACGACCTGCTGCGCATCTTCGGTTCCGAGCGGCTTTCCGGTCTGATGCAGCGCCTGGGGATGGAGGAAGGGGAGGCCATGGAGCATCCCTGGGTCACCCGCGCCATCGAAAACGCCCAGCGCAAGGTGGAAGGCCACAACTTCGACATCCGCAAGCAGTTGCTCGAATACGATGACGTCGCCAACGATCAGCGCCGCGTGATCTACCAGCAGCGCGACGAGTTGCTGCGCCAGGGCGATGTCTCCGAGACCATCCTGCGCATCCGCGAGGACGTGGTCCAGCAGATCACCTTTCGCTACCTGCCGCCTGATGCGGTGGAAGATCTGTGGGATCCCACGGGCCTTGATGAAACCTTGAAGCGCGAACTGGGCGTTGATTTCGGTGTGGCGCGCTGGCTGGAGACCGATCGGCAACTCGATCCAGCCGCCGTGGCCCAGCGCATCGAAGAACGCTTGCTGCAAGCCTATCGGGCCATGGAAAACCAAGTCGGCGCGGCGGCCATGCGCCATGTCGAGCAGTCGGTCATGCTGCGTGTGCTCGACCAGCACTGGCGCGATCATCTGGCCAACATGGACTATCTGCGCCAGGGCATCCACCTGCGCGGTTACGCCCAGAAGAATCCGCGCCAGGAATACAAGCGCGAAGCCTTCGAGATGTTTTCCCAGATGCTGGAAGCGGTCAAACAGGAAACCCTGTTCACGCTGCACAAACTGCAGTTCCAGCCCGGCGAAGCCCCCGTGCGTCCCGAGCCCGCCCCGTTGCGCATGCAGTTCGACCATCCCGCCATGGCCGCGGAGGCGGCAGAAGCGCCCGAAGGCGAGCATGCCGAACGACCGCTTGCGGCGCGTGTGCCGGTGCGGGTGGACCACAAGGTGGGCCGCAACGAAGCCTGTCCCTGTGGTTCGGGCAAGAAGTTCAAGCACTGCCACGGTCGGCTGGATTGATCCATGGCCGCTGGTGAAATTCCCTGCGAGAATTTGCCGCCGCTGCGCGGCGTGCGTGTGGGCACGGTCATGGCCGGGATCCGCAAGGCCAACCGGCGCGATCTGGTGGTGTTCGCGCTGGCCCCAGGTGCGACCACGGCCGCTGTATTCACCCGCAATGCTTTTTGTGCCGCGCCCGTCATCGTGGCACGCGCCCATCGGGCCGCCACGACGCCCCAGGCTTGGTTGATCAATACCGGCAACGCCAATGCCGGCGCCGGCTCGGCCGGGGAGACGGATGCCCGCGACTGCTGCGCGGCGCTGGCCCGGCTGCTGGATTGCGCGCCGGAGGCGGTGCTGCCGTTTTCCACCGGCGTGATCGGTGAACGCCTGCCGGTGGCGACCCTCACCACGGCCCTGCCGGCGGCAGTCGCCGCCCTGCGCCCGGACGGTTGGATCGATGCGGCCTGGGGCATCATGACCACCGATACCCGGCCCAAGGCGGTGAGCCGCTCGTTTGTCGTGGCGGGTCAGACGGTGACCCTGAACGGCATCGCCAAGGGCGCGGGCATGATCCGCCCCGACATGGCGACCATGCTCGCGTTCCTGGCGGTGGATGCCCGCATCGCGGCGCCCGCCTTGCAGAGCGCCCTTGAGCACGCGGTGGCGCAGAGCTTCAACTGCATCACCGTGGATGGCGATACTTCCACCAACGATGCCTGCTGCCTCGCTGCTTCCGGTGACGGCCCGGCGTTGGCGCCGGATTGCCCCGAATGGCCCATCTTCCAGGCGGCGCTGGATGAGGTGTGCCTGAAACTCGCCCAGGCCATCGTGCGCGACGGCGAGGGTGCCACCAAGTTCATCACCGTCCGCATCGAGGGCGCGCGGGATGCGCTGGAGGCGCGGCAGGTGGCGGACGCCATCGCCCATTCGCCGCTCATCAAGACGGCGTTTTTCGCCAGCGATCCCAACTGGGGCCGTATCCTGGCGGCAGTAGGCCGCGCCGGAATGGCCGATCTCGTGCTCGAGCGGGTGGAAATCGACCTGGACGAGGTGAGCGTGGTGCGCCAGGGCGGCCTGGATCCCGCCTACCGGGAAGCGGACGGCCAGGCGGTGATGGCGCGCACCGACATCACCATCACCGTACGGCTCGGGCGCGGCACCGAGACGGTGCGGATCTGGACCTGCGACCTCAGCCACGACTACGTGCGCATCAACGCGGAATACCGCACCTGACGTGACCACGCATTGCGGTTCTGTCCCGGTCGCGGTCGGTGTGCTCACCGACTCGGACGGTCGTGTGCTCGTCGCGCGCCGTGCGGCCGGCAAGCCGTGGGCGGGATTGTGGGAATTTCCGGGTGGCAAACGCGAGATCGGGGAAAGCCGCTGGCAAGCCCTGGTGCGTGAACTCCACGAGGAGCTGGGCATCGTGGCCCAGGCCGGCATCCCATTGATTCGCCTTAAATCTCCTGCAGATGGCGCCAAGGCGGTGGTGCTGGATGTGTGGCGTGTGACCGCCTTCAGCGGGACGCCCACAGGCCGGGAGGGCCAGTCCCTGATGTGGGTCACGGCCGATGAGCTGGACGCCTTGCCCATGCCCCCCGCCAACCGCATCATCCGCCGCGCCGGGCGCTTGCCTGAGCGCTATCTCATTACGCCGCCGGATCCCATGCCGCTGGAGCAGCTTGTGCAGGCCCTGTTGCGGGCGATTGCGCAGGGCGTGCGGCTGATCCAGATCCGCCGGCCTGCGGCTTCGTCCGCAGAGCTCGCCGCCCTGGCCGAGGCGCTCGCTCCGGCGCGGCGGGCCCAGGGTGTGATCCTGTTGCTCAATGGCGCTCCCGAACAGGCGCACGCGCTGGGCTATGACGGGGTGCATCTGAGCGGGGCGCGCCTGGCCGCGCTGACCATGCGCCCGCCGGATCCGGGCTGGGTTGCCGCCTCCTGTCATGGCCCGGCCGATCTGGCGCGAGCGAGCGCCTTGGCGCTGGATTTTGCCGTGCTGTCGCCCGTGCGG
>WOZT01000281.1 GCA_011620145.1 Gammaproteobacteria bacterium
GCGCAAGAACCCTGTGATGACAGGCATGGCGCAACCTTTGACGGATCAGGAAATCAAGGATCTAGCGGCCTTTTTTGCCAGCCAGAAGGGCCTGCGCATCGCCCGCTGAAGCTCAGTCGATCATGCCGCCCCGCGACCGCGCGGGCGGCGCAATCATCCCGCGATATTTGTCTTTGCCATTTCCGGCCCCAGCCCCAGCCGTGACGCAATCGCCTCGCGCGACTGACCGACCAGACGCTGACGACGGGTCTCCGTGCTGGACAAGGGCGGCAAAAAAGCAATTCGCACCACCAGATCGCGTGCGCCCAACAGCGCCCACACATGCGCCGTCAGGGTCTGTTCCCCCACGAACGGGGCCAATGGATGAGTCGATCGATCGCCGAGCGGATGAGGATAGGCGATGGCGACCGGCTGCACCGGCGCACGGGTCAGCAGCGCCGGTTGGTACAGGCGGGCATGGAATTTCCCCAGACTCTCCCCATCCCCGGTCGTACCCTCCGGAAATAGCGTCAACGCCTCGCCACGTCGCAACTGCCAACCCATTGCCTCGATCAGCCGCTGGCTGCTGTGCAAGTCCCCGCGGCGCAGAAACAGCGTCCCCAGCCAGCCCGCCATCCATCCAATCAAGGGCCAGCCCGCTACTTCCGCCTTGGCGACGAACAGGGATGGCGCAACTGCGTTGAGCGCGACAATGTCGAGCCAGGAGATATGATTGGCAACCCGCAGCACCTGGCCCGGCGCGGGGGTTCCCTCAATGGCAATCCGCAAACCCAGGCGCCGGGTCAGACCGACGCACCAGTGCCGCACCAGACGATCGCGGATGCGTCGTGCGCGTACTTGCCCGGTGAGCCGGGCGGGGATCAGGATCAGGGCCACCAAACCCAAGGCATAGACAATATGAAGCGCGAGCCGGGCAGCGCGCCCGGCCCGAACCAAGCCGTTGGCGCTCATGCCGCAACCAGGAAATGCCGCGCGTAGCGCTGAGCGACCCGTTGTTGATCCAGCAGGATGAACACATCGGCCACGTTGAAATCGCGATCCCAGTAGGGATCAGCGGCAACCCGGGCGCCCAGGCGAAAATACGCCTTGAGCAGCGGCGGCATGGGCGCGGCAGCGGCCTCGTCAATCACGGCCTGGGGCAAGGGCTGGCGGGAGCGAACGCCGAGGCCCGATTCGAGCAGTTGCTCCGTGCGCAGCCGGCCCAACAGGGCATGAACCCCATCGACGCCCCGATCCAGACCAATCGAACCGCAGCCAATGAGATAATCATAGCGCCCTGACTGCAGGATCTCGGCTACCCCCATCCACAGCGTCGCAATCGTGATGCCATTGCGATAGTCGGGATGGATACAGGTTCGGCCCAGCTCCATGAAGCGTCCTGGTTGGGACAGCACGGTGCCGATCTCGAACTCGGTTTCCGAGTAAAAGCCACCCGCTGCCCGAGCGCCTTCCTGGGCCAGAATGCGGGTGTAACCGGCGATGGACCCTGTGGATTCATCCCAGACCAGCAAATGGTGACAATGATCATCGAAGTCGTCGACGTCATGCCCTGGGATCGTGCTGTGAAGCGTCGCGCCCATGTCCTCGCCGAAGATGCGGTGACGCAGTCGCTGCGCAGCCCGAACCTCGTCCAGGTGTGCCGCCAATCGGACCGTCAAAACCCCTTTTTCCCCAGCGTCTGCCTGAATCGCCTGTTCGTTCATGTTTCCCGTCCAGAAGAGGCCCTATCTCTAAAGAGGGAATCCTAGGAAGGTGTCGTGACGATCGGGTGAATGGATGATGACGTTTGCATGATGCCGATTCGCGCTATATTCGGAGGGGTAAATTGGCAGCCGCAACGGAAAGGATCGAGGGAAACGTGGATTCAGTGTTCACAACGGACGGCCCCACGCCCCTGGATCGATTGAGCGCCGTTCTGCGCGACGGCATTCCACTGACCGGCTTCATGCAGGTAGACATCGACCATTGCGATACGCACAAGCTCCGCCTGAGGGCCCCTTACGAACCCAATCGCAATCACAAGGGCGCCGCTTTCGGCGGCAGCCTGGCGGCCTTGGCGGTAGTGACAGGCTGGTCGGTGCTGGAACTGGCTTGCCGGGAAAGGGGGGCGGACGCTGAGGTTGTGATTTCACATCTGGAAATGGATTTCCTGGCACCAGTCACCGCCGATCTCATCAGCCATTGCAGCCGCCCTGATCCCGATACGCTGGCGCATTTTTTTGACGCGCTCCTGATCCACGGCAAGGCAGCATTGGATATAAGCGTTACAATCGAAGGCGTTCGGATGAATTCAGTGAGATGCTGCGGCACCTATGTCGCGTTGCAGCGAAAACGAGAGCGAAGCGAGCGGGCTTAAGGAGGTTTGCCATGGCGGCGATCATCATGGAGCATGAAGCTCCCCGATTCCTGGGGCTGAAACCCCGACAGATCAATTTCACCGGATTCCTTATCTGCGTGGCCCTGATGGCCTACGCCTACTATCTGCAATATTTCGAAGGGCGCGAACCCTGCCCGCTGTGCATTTTCCAACGAGTCGGTCTGGTTGCCCTCGGACTCACCTTCTTGAGTGCGGCGATTCAGGAGCCGGGCCGGATCGGACGAAGGATTTATGCCGTTCTGATCGGCGTCATCTCCGTTGCCGGCGCGGGCGTTGCCGGCCGGCACGTCTGGATTCAGCATCTGCCACCGGATCAGGTTCCGGCCTGCGGTCCCGACCTGGCCACCATGATGCACGCCTGGCCTCTGCAGACGGTGATTCGCACCGTCCTGCGCGGAAGCGGGGAATGTGCAGTCAACGACTGGTCTGTCATAGGCATCAGCATCCCGGGCTGGTGCATGATCTGGTTCATCATCCTGGGTGTCGTTGGCGTCACGGTGAACGCTCGCGCATC
>WOZT01000188.1 GCA_011620145.1 Gammaproteobacteria bacterium
GGGGGTGATCCGGCCAGGCATGCAACGGCTGCATGCCCTGGAGACGACGGTGGTCGGCCAGCGCGAACAACTGCGGGAGATGCAACAGGCCGCCAAGGAACTGGCTACGCTACGTGACGGGGCGGCGAATGCGATCCCATCGGGCGAGAGTCCACTGCTGATCACTCAACAACTCACCCGCGACATGGAACTGGAGCCTTTTGTGGGACAGGCGCAAAGCCAGGGTGACGCCGGTGTCCAGATCAGCTTCAAGGAACTGCCTTACGAGAGCCTGCTGCACTGGTTAGCACAGGTGACGCAACGCGGCTTGCGTGTGCGATCTCTGACCTTGGTGCCGGTTGGCGCAGACGGTCAATGTCAAGTGCAAGTCACGCTGGAGGCGTCTGTAGTCCAGAACTAGCGCCGGGCGATGATCCAGATGGCGTGAATCAGGCCTGGGATATAACCCAGCAGGGTCAGCACGATATTGAGCCAGAATGCGCCGGCGAAGCCGACTTGCAGGAACACGCCAAGAGGCGGCAGTAACACGGAAATGATGATGCGTAA
This sequence comes from Gammaproteobacteria bacterium, assembly GCA_011620145.1. Taxonomy (GTDB): domain Bacteria; phylum Pseudomonadota; class Gammaproteobacteria; order UBA5335; family UBA5335; genus Macondimonas. The sequence continues at coordinate 547 of WOZT01000188.1, forward strand.
CAGATCCATTCTATCTCCTCAGGAAGGGAAGTAATTGCAAACAGGAAGGCGCGCCGGAAAATATCTGGCTGACTTCTATACTTGGTCGGTGCGGATAATAAGACCGAATCCCCGACCAGGGGTTCCTCAGGGAGGAGGAGATCATGATCTGGAATTTCATGGAAGATGCCCTGCAACGCTGTGTGCGCCACAATCCGCAGGGGGTGTTTCTGGTTTATGGTGACCAGCGCGTCACCTGGCAGGCGCTGAATGAACGCGCCAGCCGTTTGGCCAGTGCGCTGGCAGCGCTTGGCGTCGGACCGGGGGATCGGGTGGTGCTGATGTTCCACAACTGCCCGGCATTTTTCGAGGCCAATTACGCTGTGCAGAAACTGGGCGCGATTCCGGTGCCCATGAACTACCGCTTCACCGCCCGCGAGATCGCCTATCAGGCGAATCATTGCCAGGCCAAGGCATTTTTGTTCGAACGCCTGTGGATGGAGGCCGTCGCTGGCGCGCGTGATCAGATGCCGACGGTGACGCACTACGTCGGACTGGACACGCCGGAGTTTCCTGACGCGCTGGAATACGAAGCGCTGATGACCCGTAGCGGCGTCGGCTTTCCGGTTGGCCCTACCCATCTGGAGGACACCTGTGTGCTGTGCTACACGGGGGGCACCACGGGCCTGCCCAAAGGCGTGATGCTGACCTACGGCAACCATGTGCGCATGGTGCAATCCATTGTGCGCACGGTGGTGACGCAGTTGGGTCATTTCCAGGTGACGCCCGATCTGGAAGCGATGTTGCGGCATCGCCTGCCGGGTCCAGCCGTGAGCCTGATCCAGTCGCGCGCCGTGCGCTATGTGCTGGGGCGGCGCTGGCTGCAACAAGGCATCATCCGGCTCGCCGACCGCCTGATCGGCAGTGCACTGGCGGTGCGCCTGGGGGCACGCCAGCCGATCAAGGCCATGATGCCCTCATTCCCGATGTTCCATGACGCGGCCTATCAACTGGCCGTGCTCGCGCCGCTGCTGGGCAACATGACGCTGGTGATGCCGCGCGGGGTCAGTTTCGATCCCGAGGCGGTACTCAAGTTGGTCGAACAGGAACGGCCCTTGCTGCTGGGCAATGTGCCCACGGCCTGGCGCATGCTCGTCGATTATGCGGGTATCGAGCGCTTTGATCGCAGTTCCGTACTGGCCTGCGCCACCGGCGCCGGGGTGTGTCCGGCCGCGCTCAAACGCAAGATCTTCGCTGCCTTCCCCGGCGTGGTCATCGCCGATGGCTTTGGCCAGACTGAAATGACGCCGGTCACCTCGTTCCGGTTTGATTTCAGTCCCGCGACGCTCAAGGACCATTGCGTGGGCAAGCCGGTGGTGGAAACCCGCATCGTGGATGAGCAGGATCGCGATGTGAAGCGCGGGGAGATTGGCGAAATCATCTACCGCAGCGGCTCGGTGATGAAAGGCTATTTCAACGAACCCGACAAGACCGCCGAGACGGTGCGCGACGGCTGGCTGTACAGCGGCGATCTGGGCTATTTCGACAGCGATGGTGACTTACGTATCGTGGAGCGCAAGAAGGAATGCATTTCCAGCGGCGGCGAGAAAATCTTTCCCCACGAAGTGGAGGAAATTCTGCTGGACCATCCCGACATCCAGCAGGTCTGCGTCATTGGCGTGCCGGATGAGAAATGGGGGCAGTCGGTGCGGGCGGTCGTAGTCCTCAAGCCCGGCGCCCAGTTGACGGCAGAGGCCGTGATGGCCCATTGCGAAGGCCGCATGGCCGGCTACAAGAAACCGCGTTCGGTCATCTTTGTGCCTTCGCTGCCTATTTCCCCAGTCGGAAAGGTGCAGCGCCGGGAAGTGAAGGAAAGCTTCGGCTCGGTGCTGACGAACGCCGCTGCAGGGGCGTGAAGGTGTCAAGCAACGCTAAAAATGGCCGACTCCCAATGGCTGACGGCCAAGTACAGCCTTTGCGGGATTCATCGATGCGCTGATCCTCGGCGCGCCGCTCTGGAGAGCCCATGACAAGGACCAAGGAATTTGGATGGGTGCTTGATTAGAGGTCGCCTAATCAGTTCTACTGGCATGCGCTGGTCGTTCCGGAGGCAGTTCAACCCCATGCTTCTTGCATTGCACCAGGTTCGCTTGTTGTAACCCAATAAGGCTTATGTGGAGTGGAGGTATACGTATGAAGAGCAAAATCGGCTTGTGTGCGCTGTTAGGCTTGGGTGGCATGTTGCCGCTGGCTGTCCAGGCGGGTGACACACTTCGTCCCTATATTGGCATCAGCTATATCTATGCCACTGCGCAGGATCTGAAAATTGCCGATCGCGACATCGAGCTTCCCGAGGACGTGACGG
>WOZT01000189.1 GCA_011620145.1 Gammaproteobacteria bacterium
GCCGTCATTCCCGTGACCCCCTTTGCCCAGAACTGCACCATCATCATGTGCGAGCAGACCCGTGAGGCGGCGGTGGTCGATCCCGGCGGGGAGGTGGCACGGATCCGCGCCATCCTGGCCAAGCACGAACTTACCCTGACCCGCATTCTGGTGACCCACGGCCATCTCGACCATGCCGGCGGCGTGGCGGAGTTGGCCGAAGCCACGGGCGTGCCGGTGGAAGGCCCCCACAAGGCGGATGATTTCTGGATCAAGATGATCCCCCAGCAGAGCCAGATGATGGGTTTTGGCGGCCACAGCTTCACCCCCGACCGCTGGCTGGAGGAAGGCGACACCGTGACCGTCGGGCGGCATACCCTGCAGGTGTTGCATTGTCCCGGTCACACGCCGGGGCATGTGGTGTTCTTCGAGCCCGAGGCCGGCTTTGCCCAGGTTGGCGATGTCTTGTTTGCCGGTTCCATCGGCCGCACCGACTTTCCCGGCGGCGATCACGAGACGCTGATCCGCAGCATCCGCGAGAAGCTGTTTCCCCTTGGCGACCATGTGCGCTTCGTGCCCGGACACGGCCCCACGTCCACGTTTGGCCAGGAGCGGCGCACCAATCCCTTCGTCTCGGGCCAGTACGGCTGAATCATGGCGGGCGCGGGCGTGCTCATGGCGCAGGAATCCCTCTCCTGGCGCACGGTGGGGCGGGGATTGTGGGACATCACGGCGGCGGTGCAGGCGGTGGTGGACCGCTCCGGCGTCACCACCGGCCTGTGCCATGGCTTCCTGCGCCATACCAGCGCTTCGCTGATTCTGTGCGAGAACGCCGATCCCACTGTGCGCACCGATCTGGAAGCCTTTGCCGCGCGTTTCGCCCCCGACGGCGATCCCCGCTACCGCCATCACCTGGAAGGACCGGACGACATGCCGGCCCATCTGCGCGCCGTATTCACCCAGGTCGAAGTCACGGTTCCCGTGCGGCATGGCCGTTGCGCACTGGGGACCTGGCAGGGCATTTTCCTGTGGGAGCACCGGCTGGAAGGTCAGGCGCGAGAAGTGCTGGTTACGGTGTGGGGGACGTGAAGGTGGACGTTGGGGCGCCGTAACGGATGCTGTCCGGACTGATCGTGCCGCCTGAAATGATGAAGCGCATCGCCTCGTCCACCGTCCAGTCCGTGGCGGTCAGCCGGTCGGTCGGGACGATTTGCACATAGCCGGAAGTGGGATTGGGCGTCGTGGGCACGTATACCGCCGCCAGTTCCTGGCCAGAGCCCGCATCCTTGAGGATTTTGGTGACAAACCCGACGGCGCGCATGTGGGGGCCGGGAAACTCGATCAGCACCACGCGCTGGGGCTGGTCGGGATGGCTCTCCAGGGAGCGCAGCAACTGCCGGACCCCGCCGTAGATGGTCTGGACCAAGGGGATGCGGTGCAGGACCCCATCCATCAGCGCGATCAGGCGCCGGCCGACGACAAAGCTGGTCAGAAGACCCAGCAGATAGAGCGCGAGCAGCGTCAGCAGCGCGGCGACCAGAGACTGGGCACCGGGCAGCAGTAACAGTCCGACCAGCGGATCGCTCGGTCCATTCAAGCGGCCCGCGAGCGTGCGCACAGCCGGCATGCTGACGGCGGTCAGTTGGTCGAAAATGAAGGCCAGCACCCACCAGGTAATCCAGAGCGGGATGATGGTGATCATCCCGGTGACCAGATAGCGTTGGGGATGCCATTTGTTATTGCGCCAGTTCATTTTGGACTCCTGCATCTGAACGAGGGATCAATTTCATGCCCACGCCGCCGCCCTGGTCTCCCCATGCCCGGCGCCGGCCTGTCACCAGATCACCGCGACGCCGGGCGGGGCGGCTGAGACGGGCGCTGTGGGCCAGCCTGTGCGCGCTGCTGGGGCTCACCGTACTCCCCATCGGCGCGCTGCGCTGGCTCCCGCCACCCACCAGCGCCTTCATGATGCAGCAAGGGATCGGCAATCTGGTGACGGGCGCATGGATCTGGCCTGACTACCAATGGGTGCCCAGGACGCGGATCTCTGCCTCTGTGGCCCTGGCTGTGGTTGCCGCCGAAGACCAGCGTTTTCCCACCCATTTCGGCCTCGATCTGGAGGCCATTCGCCATGCCGCGGATCACAATGCCCGTGGGGGAGCGGTGCGCGGGGCCAGCACCCTGACCCAGCAAACGGCCAAGAACCTGTTCCTGTGGCCCGGTCGCAGTTGGGCGCGCAAGGGGCTGGAGGCGTGGCTAGCGCTGTGGATGGAGCTGCTGTTGCCCAAGGGTCGCATTCTGGAACTGTATCTGAACCTGGCCCAGTTCGGAGACAACGTCTACGGCGTCGAGGCGGCCAGCCAGCGCTATTTCGGCATTCCCGCCGCGCGGCTCGATCCGGCCCAGGCGGCGCTGCTGGCGGCCGTTCTGCCCAATCCCGTGCGTTACCGGATCGATGCGCCATCGACGTATGTGCGCGGCCGTCAGGCCTGGATCCTGGGGCAGATGCGCCAGCTGGGGCCGGATTATCTGTCGGCCATTTGATGCAGTTTTCCCATCCTGCGCTACCTTGAGTTAACTCCCGATTCAGCCGGAAGGGCCAGGATGGCCCAAGGGGTAGACCGCATGCGCGCCGGACAGGCCAGTTACACCTCCCGCTTTGTGTTGTTTTTACGGGCGCTGATGACCAACAGCCCCGAGACCCATATTTTCCATGACCCTGTGGCCGAGCGCCTGTTGAGCCCGCTGGGGCGCCGACTGACGCATCGGCGGTGGGTTTATCGCCTGATGGCGCGGGGTTTTCGCCGCCAGCCGCAGCAGATGGGCTTCATGGCCACGATATTGCTGCGGGCGCGGTTTGGCGAGGATGAGCTGGCGCGCGCC
>WOZT01000245.1 GCA_011620145.1 Gammaproteobacteria bacterium
ATCAACCGCGGTGACAGCCCGCACAGGATGACGGCTTGGTCATGGCGATGGGCCTGCTGGATCAGTTCCTCCAGGGCGGTCATGCCGGTCATGTCCATGAGCTGCACATCGCTCATATCCAGCACCAGCACACGGATGCCTGGATCGATGACGTTCAGGGTGCGCAGCGCCTTTTGCGCCGCACCGAAAAACAGCGGGCCATTGATGTCGTAGATCAGCACCCCCGGCAATTCGGCGCCAGCCGGGCCGGAGACACCATTGCCGCTCAACAGCCGACCCTCCGTAAGATCGATGACGCGCTTGATGAACAGTACCGCTGCCAGGCCCATGCCCACGGTGACGGCCACCACCATGTCGAACAGCACCGTCAGGCTGAAGCAGGTGAGCAGCACCATCACATCGCTGCCCGGCGCATGGCGCACCACGCGCACGAAATGGCGCGCCTCGCTCATGTTCCAGGCCGTCATCAGGAGCAAACCCGCCAGCGCAGCCATCGGCAGGTAGGCCAGCAGGCTGGACAAGGCCACCACCGCACCCAGCACTACGGCGGCGTGGATGACACTCGCCAGCGGCGAGCGGGCGCCGGCGCGGATGTTGGTGGCGGTGCGGGCGATGGCGGCAGTCGCCGCGATACCGCCGAAAAACGGCGCAATCAGGTTGCCCAGCCCCTGCCCCACCAGTTCGGCGTTGGGGTCGTGGCGCGTACCCGCCATACCGTCAGCCACTACGGCGCACAGCAGCGATTCCAGTGCGCCCAGCATGGCGATGGCGAACGCCGGGCCCAACAGATCCTGGAGCAGGCCGAACGACAGTCCCAGCGGCTGGCCGTCCGCTCCGGCTTGCAGCCAGGGCCATTGCCACTGCGGCAGGAAGGGCGGGATACCGTGCCCTTCCTGCCCGCCCACGGCCCAGGTGAAGCGGGAGCCAACCGTGTCCACGGCCCAGTCCGGCCCCAGCCGGACCAACACCAGGGAGAGCAAGGTGCCTGCCAGCAGCGCCACCAGATGCCCGGGGAAACGCAGGCCCAGCCGCGGCCAGAACACCATGACGCCGAGGGTCAGCGCCCCAACCGCAAAATCGGCGGCATGCGCCTGGGGCGCCGCAGTCAGCAGGACCCCCAGCTTTTCCCAGTAATGCCCTTCCAGGGCGCCCACCGGCAGGCCCAGAAAATCCTTGAGTTGCAGCGTGGCGATCACCATGGCGATGCCGCTGGTGAAGCCCACCGTGACCGGATAGGGCACCAGCTCGATGAAACGGCCCAGTCGTGCCAATCCCATGAACAACAGAATCACCCCCGCCATGGCGCTGGCCGTGAGCAGTCCGCCCAGCCCGAAGCGCTGGACGATGGGCAGGAGCACCACCACGAAGGCCGCGGTGGGCCCGGAGACGTTGACCCGTGAGCCGCCCGCAAGGGCAATGATCGCGCCGGCGACGATGGCGGTATAGAGGCCGTGTTGGGGTGGGACGCCGCTGGCGATGGCCAGCGCCATGGCGAGCGGCAGGGCGACGATGCCCACCGTCACGCCGGCGGTGAGATCGGCAATCAGGTCGCGTCGGCCATAGCCCTGGGCAAGGCTATCCCGTAGCGCCCGGGCGAAGGGCAGGGAAATGCGCTGATCCATGGCGGATCCTTCTGTCAAAGAGCAGGCGGGCGGGCCGCGGGAAACGGCGTTTGATCTTAACCGATCCCGCCCCGGCTTGGGGCTGGGCAGCAATCATCCAACCCGCGATAATGGCCCCAGCCTGGACAAGCGCGTCCAGGCTGGATCAATCCCACTTATGGAGGAGTGCATGGCCAAGCCCCGCGCGATTTTCCGCGAAGAACACGAGATGTTCCGCCAGACCTGTCGCCGCTTCTATGAAAAGGAAGTGCTGCCCTATCACGATCAATGGGAAGAGGACGGTCAGGTCTCCCGCGAGGTCTGGCTGCAGGCCGGCGCGGCGGGCTTGTTGTGCATGTCGCTGCCCGAGCAGTACGGCGGCGCCGAGGCCGATTTCCTGTTCACGGTGGTGCAGGCCGAGGAACAGACGCGCGTCGGCGCCTCGGGTCCGGGTTTCATGCTCCACAACGAGATTGTCGCGCCCTACATCTTCAAGTACGGCAACGACGAACAGAAACAGCGCTGGCTGCCGCGCATGGCCAAGGGCGAGCTGATCGGCGCCATCGCCATGACCGAGCCGGGCACCGGCTCCGATTTGCAGGCCATCAAGACCCATGCCCGGCGCGAGGGCGATCATTACATCCTGAACGGGCAGAAGACCTTCATCACCAACGGCTACATGTCGGATCTGGTGATCGTGATCTGCAAGACCGATCCCAGCAAGGGCGCCGCCGGCGTCAGCCTGCTGGTGGTGGAAGCCGGGACCCCCGGTTTCGACAAGGGGCGCAAGCTCAAGAAGGTGGGCATGAAGGCCCAGGACACCGCCGAGCTGTTCTTCCACGACTGCAAGGTGCCGGCGACCAATTTGCTGGGCAAGGAAGGCGGCGGCTTTGGTTACCTGATGAGCGAGCTGGTGCAGGAGCGCCTGCTGATCGCCATGGGCTCGATCACGGCCTCCGAGCATGTGCTCCAGCATACGATCGACTATGTGAAGCAGCGCGAGGTGTTCGGCAAGCCGCTGTCCAAGTTCCAGAACACCCGCTTCAAGCTGGCCGAACTCAAGACCCAGGTGACCATCGGCCGCATGTTTGTGGATCAATGCCTGGAACTGCACATGCAAAAGAAGCTGGATGTCACCACCGCGGCCATGGCCAAGCTGTGGACCACCGATCTGCAGTGCGCGCTCACCGATGAGTGCCTGCAACTGCATGGCGGTTACGGCTACATGCTGGAATACCCGGTGGCCAAGGCCTTCGTCGA
>WOZT01000140.1 GCA_011620145.1 Gammaproteobacteria bacterium
GTGCGGGGAGCGGGATACCGATTCTCTGCCCAAGGCTGAGGCATGTCGCCCTGGAACCGTGAATTCTGGCGATTGGCGCTGTTGTTGGCTGTGACCGGCGGCATGGCCGCTCTGGCGGGAGAGCCAGCGTGGGGTCTGTGCGCTGGGCTAGCGGTTTATCTGAGCTGGCACCTGTGGCAATTGCGCCGCTTGGAATTGTGGCTGGCCGGACGGGGCAAGCGCCTGAATGATGGCCGCCAGGATATCTGGGCGGAAGTGGCGGCTCAGGTGCTGCGCATCAAACGCCGCAGCCAGAAGCGCAAGCGCCGTCTTTCGCTGATCCTCAAGCAGTTCCTTCGATCAACGGCTGCTTTGCCGGATGGCACGGTGGTGCTGTCCGCCGATTCCCGCATCGTCTGGTTCAATCAATCTGCCCAGCGCCTGCTCGGGCTGCGTGCGCCCCAGGACAATGGCCAGTGGGTGGCGAACCTGATCCGGACGCCGGCTTTCATCCGCTATCTCGATAGTGGGAATTATGACGAGGCGGTGGAAATCATTTCGTCCCATATGCCCGAGTGCACCCTCTCCCTGCAAATCATTCCTTACGGTGAGGATCAGCGCCTGCTGGTGATCCGGGATGTGACCCGTGAACGCCGTCTCGATCGGGTGCGCAAGGATTTTGTTGCCAACGCATCCCATGAACTGCGCACGCCACTGACTGTCCTGAGCGGTTATGTGGAAACCCTGTTGGGCGAGGCCGAGGAGGAGTTGGCATCGTGGTCGGCACCTTTGGCGGCGATGCGTGAGCAGACGGCCCGTATGGAGCAACTGCTGTCGGATCTTTTGTTACTGTCCCATCTCGATGAGTCACCGCGTGTGATGCTGCTGCGTCCGGTGGATTTGGCCGCTTTGCTGCGTCGCTGTTGCGCCGAGGCCAGCCGATTGGCAGCGGGGCAAGTCACGCTTCAAGTCAAAATTGCCGAGCCTCTGGTGTTGCGGGGCGTGGAGAGCGAACTGCGCAGCGTGTTCGATAACCTGCTCTCCAATGCCATCAAATACACAGTGCCGGGAGGGGCTGTGCACCTGGAAACGGCCATGGTTGGGGAGGAATTGGAGGTTGTGGTCGCGGATACAGGGATTGGGATTGCGCCAGAACACCTGCCCCGCCTGACCGAGCGGTTTTACCGCGTCGATAGCGGGCGCGCGCGCGAACAGGGCGGGACCGGCCTGGGGCTGGCCATTGTCAAGCACGCTTTGCAACGTCATGAGGCTCAGTTGATGATTGAAAGCCGCTTGGGGATTGGCAGTCGATTCATCTGCCGCTTCCCCCGTGATCGGGTGCTGGAAGCGCCTGGCCTGAGCGATTGTGGCGGATCAATCCCGGTTTGACGCTCAGGGTCACGGTGTTTCCCCAGGGCTTGTCTACGTCTCGAACCGTGTGATCAGATGGGGTGGCCGAATTCGGATGTCACCAAACGGTCATCATTGCGGCGCATGCTGGCCCGCGCTTGAATGAAGACAGCTGGTTGGCGCGTGAATGACAAGTCTTGCGCTGGCTTTCTCCATGGCGACTACAGGGGTAGCGTGAGCATCCCCGAACACTGATTTCCCTGTTGTCACTGAAGCCAATGCGCGCTGCAATGACGGCTTGACCCTTTCGATTGGAGGATTCTCGGTGTTGCAAAGCATTTTCAAGGTCGTGCCGGCCTTCGCGCTGCTGTTTCTGGCCGGCTGTGCAGGCTCCAAGTTGCCTCTCTATGACGGAGCCAAGCAGTCGGTGGCCCAGATTGCCACGCTCACGATGCCCGAGCAGATCGATGTGGCGCGCCTGAATGGCGTGGAGGTCAAGGGTGCCAGCGGGCTGTGGACTCATGGTGACAAGGTTTTGGAGCTTGCGCCCGGCCGCTATGAGGTGCTGGCTTACTATCGTGAAGTGTGGAATCTGGGGGATGAGCATGACGTGCTGCGCTCCGATCCCGCCTTGTTTGTTCTGGATGCCCGGGCCGGCAAACGTTACCGCCTTGAATATCAGCGTCCGGTGGGATATCAGGACGCTCAGCGATTGGCAGCTCACTTCAGTGGGGCGTTGGTCGATGAGGCAACGGGCACGCGTACACCGTCGCAGCCCAGTGGCGTGCGGTTTCCTACGGGTGTGATCGCGCAAGTCAGTGGCAGCAGTGAACTGATTTCGGACAAGGGCGGTGAACGCGGGGGCGGTGCGCAGGTGGTTGCGCCTCTGGAAGACGCGGTGGCGCTGCCCGCAGCAGCGGTCGCTCCACGGCCTGCGCTCGCGTCGCCCTCTGTCGATGCGCCAAGCCCGCTGCGCCGCGACGATTGGCTCGCGCTCATGCAGGCCTGGTGGAAGCAGGCCAACCCGGAGGAGCGGCGCGCTTTCCTGCGCTGGTTGGGTGAGCAGCCGAATTAAGGAAGCGCTGACTTGCTCCGCTCTCGTCATTGCGCGTGCAGCGAAGCAATCCATGCCACAGAAAGAATCAATTACCTATGGATCGCCACGGCGCTGCACGCCCGCGATGACGGAATAAAACAGCATTTCCTTAAGTCTTCGATCAAAGAAACCGTTCAGTCGGCCGAAGGGGGACCTGCCAAGAGGCCGACGGTTCCCTGCTGTCATCAATTTGTCATCACTTGGCAAAGATAAAGTCACTAAGACTGGCTACAATCTGCCCCGACCGCAGCGCCCCGTTGCTGCGGCCCGCTGGCTGCCGTAAGGCCGCCGGCGGACTGTAGTATCGACAGATTCGGTGGTGTACAAGTCACTGGGATCGTGAAAACCATATGGCTAGAGGCGCTTTTTAGGGAGATTTTCAGTGAAGAAGAACCTGCTTGCGGTAGCTGTCGGCAGCCTTGTGGCATTGCCGGGCGCGGCGATGGCCGATGCCAAGATCTATGGAAAATTCAACGTCGGGCTGGATGGACAGCAGGACGAAATCGGCCTGGATTCCAAGGCAACGAGTACCACCTGGCGTTTGCAGGATCAGAATGATTCTTCACGCATTGGTGTGAAGGGCACCCAGGATATCGGCATGGCCGATATGTCGGTGATCTATCAGTTGGAATACGGAATCAACCCGGATGGTTCCGACACCAACGCTTTTACCCAGCGCAATATCTTCGTGGGTCTGAAGGGCGATTATGGCATCGGCAAGGTGGGTAAATTCGACACCCCGATCAAAGAAACGGGTGTCAAGGCCGACCAGTTCAACGACGAGTCCATCGGTGATGACAAAAACCTGATGGTTGGCGAGACCCGCGCCAACAACATGATTCAGTACAGCACGCCCAAACTGGCTGATCTGGTGACGGTTACCGTCGCCGTGGCGCCGGGTGAAGGTCGCCAAGCAGTGGATGATACCAAGGATGGGGACACGGGCGTTGCGGATACTTACTACGCCTCGGCCGAATTCGAGCAGGGCATTTTCTACGGCGCCCTGGCCTATGCCGGGCATGAAGCGGGCAGCTTGAAATTCGATGGCGCCACGGCTGGTGTTGACATCATTCGCGCGACGGGCTTCGTCAAGCTGATTGACGCGCTGGAAATCGGCGCCATCTATCAGCAGGCCACTGGGATCGATCAGGCCAATGGCGGTAAGACGGCAAATGGCAGCGACGCCAAGGAAAAGACTGGCCTGGCCTCAATCGCCTACACCTTCGATGCCTTCAAGTTCAAGGCCGAATATGGCCAGACCAAGGGCGATCTGACCGACATCAAGCGCACCGAGATGGCCTTCGGTGTCGATTACAAGCTGAGCAAGGCGCTGACGGCGCAGGTCTATTACATCAACTACGAAGACAAGAACCGCACCGTCAACATGATCAGTGACCCCACCACCGACAGCTATGGCGTGGGTTTGGTCTTCAATTTCTGATGCACTTGGCATGGGCTGATCCGCAGTCCAACTGCGGGTGAGCAAAGACCCGAATGGATGGGGTGGATCGATCAGGTATCGATCCACCCTGTTTTTTTGAGTTTCCACGTCATGCAGGATTCAGTTTGGTGTCTACCGCACGATGCTTCCGGAAAATCCTGTGGCTTTTTTGCTCCACATTGATGCGGTGATTGGATCGTTTTGGCAATTTCCCATTTGCGATGTACGAGTGAAACACGGCTTCATGCTTCGACGGTTTTCTCACGACCGCATTCCTGTTGCGTGCAATGCAAGCCGTTATGCCTAAAGGAAGCGCTGATTTATTCCGCTCTCGTCATTGCGCGTGCAGCGAAGCAATCCATGCCACAGAAAGAATAAATTACCTATGGATCACCACGGCGCTGAACGCCCGCGATGACGGAATAAATCAGCATTTCCTAAAGTCAGCTAAAGGTCTGGAAAATGCGTAATGCTCTGCTGAGGTAAGATCGGCATTCCGGGTTGTTTAGGCGGGCGTGAAGGAATGGGGTGAAATGGCGCGTCACCACCCATCGTGAACAGAGGGATGCTGTTTTCCGGCAGGGATCATCGCCGGGATTCCGTTGGCGTCGAGACGACTGGTGGCCTGTGCGTACAGAGTTTGGCTGTTGCGGCCCGGTGCGGTAGGTAGTTGTTGCAGCCATTGACGTTAGCCATTTCTTTCCGTGGCATCACTGCTTTGATTGGACCCGAGGCTGCCGGTAAGACGGTTTTGTTGCGTGCATTGCTGCGCTTGAGTGATCAGATGGATGGTTTGCGATTGCGTGGTACGGCTTCGCTGAATGGGCAGCCGCTGCGGGGACCCAGGATGATGCCGATCTGGAATCAGTGCGGCGGCGAATGGGTGGGTGCTCAGTGTTTCCGGACTGCTGCCCACCATGCCTCACGATGATCTGACGTACGGCCTGCGTTTGCAGGGAGAGCACGGTCCGGCCGTGCTGAATGAACGCGTGGAGGGTTGCTCTGCGTCGATGCGGTTTGTGGGCGGCGCTGGCCGAGTGTCTCCACGATCCTGTTGCCAGACTGAATGGCGAGCGGCGCTATCTGTTGGCGCTGGCGTGAACATTGATGTTGGAGCCCCGAGTCTTGCTGCTGGATACCGCTGGGGTGTCGCCTGGCCCGTCCGCGGTGCATCATCTGGAAACCCTGCCGCATGAATTGCAATATGACCATGCCATTCTGATGGCCAAGCACGATCTGTCTCGGGCGGCGCGGTTGTTGCATTCATGTCTGTTTTTGCAGGCAGTGTATTGGTCGAGCCCAACCGGACCGACCAGATGTTTACCTGGCCCGATCGGCCGGATACGGAACATTATCTGGCCGGGCGCTATGGCCCGATGCGCATGAACGACTCGAAAAAAATGGAGGAAGTGAAGTATGGAAGCCGGTGACATCACTCAGCATACATCCCGTCGTTACAACGAGGAGCTTGAGGGCATTCGCAGCCGCGTGCTGACCATGGGCGGCGCGGTGGAGGATCAGATTGACCGGGCAATGCGGGCGCTGGTGGCTTCCGATGGCCAATTGGCTGAGGAAGTGGTATCCGCAGATCAGGGGATCAACTTCCAGGAAGTGACGATCGATGAAGAGTGCAATCGAATCCTGGCGCGGCGCCAGCCGGCAGCGGGGGATTTGCGCTTGGTCATCACTGTGCTGAAAGTCATCACCGATCTGGAGCGGGTGGGCGATGAGGCCTGCAAGATCGCCCGCATGGCCAGCCATCTTGCCCAGATGGACCGTTCCCCACATGGTTACCATGCTTTGGAGCATCTGGCGGTGCGGGCACGGGCCATGCTGACCGACGCGCTGGACGCTTTTGCCCGCATGGATCCACGTGCGGCGTTGCAGGTGGTTCATGCGGATGAGGAAGTGGATCGGGAATACGAAGCCATCTGGCGCCAGAACATCACCTTCATGATGGAAGATCCCCGCACCATTCGCCGCATGCTGGACATTATCTGGTGCGCCCGTGCGCTGGAACGCATCGGCGATCACTCCCGCAACATTGCCGAATATGTCATTTTCCTGGTCGGAGGCAGGGATGTCCGTCACATTTCCCTGCAGGAGATGCGGGCCGCTGTGGAGCGGCTGATTCCGCCGGATCGCCAGCCTCCCCAGTCCTGACACCGGATCACCGGAAAAAAAAGCGCCCCGTGGGGGCGCGAAGTGCGAGAGAGGGAGATCGTGGAGGATCTGTGCACACGGTGCTGTGTACGGAAGATTCTAAGCACGGATTAAGCCAGTTTTATTTCATATTTATTAATCAATGTGTTGAAATACGCTCTCGGGAACCAGAGTCCCGCAGGGGTTGTGCCTGTGACCCGGCTTGGTGCGGTCCTGGCCTGTGATCCGCTCCAATTGGTGCGTCTTCAGGGTTTGCTCATTGTCCTCATCGTCCCGCCGTTTCTCCGTGTTTTGGTCTTGGCTGTTATGGGCCGCGTTGATCATTCTGAGCGCCGTGGCCGTGTATGCCGCCTATCTGGATCGCCAGATCGTCAGCCGTTTCGAGAGTCGCCGCTGGTCGCTACCGGCTCAGGTCTACGCGCGTCCGTTGGAACTGGGGATTGCCGAGCCCGTCAGGCAAAGGCGTGTGATTCGAGAATTGGAGCGGGCCGGCTACCGGTTGGGCGATGATTTGCAATCGCCGGGGACCTACCGGCAGGACGGGGGCGGAAGCCTGTCGATTCATGTGCGGGCGCAATCGTTCTGGGACGGCCCACAGCCCGCGCGCCGCATCCGTCTGGGTTTTGACGCAACGGGGATCAGTCGCCTGGACGCCTTGGACGGTGAACCAGCTCCATCGTTGATCCGCCTGGATCCGGAACTCATCGGTTCACTTTATGGCGCGGACGGCGAAGACCGGGTGCTGGTGCGACTTGCGGAAGTGCCCGAGCCGCTGCTGCTGGGGCTTTTGGCTGTGGAGGATCGTCATTTCTCACAGCATCTGGGGATAGATCCGGGCGCGGTGCTGCGCGCAGCGCTGACCAATCTGCGTGCCGGGCACGTCGTGCAGGGGGGCAGCACGCTCACGCAGCAATTGGTAAAAAACCTGTTCCTCGACAGCGAACGGACATTTCGGCGCAAGTTCGATGAGGCCCTGATGGCCTTGTTGCTGGAATGGCACTACGACAAGGCGGAAATCCTGGAGACCTATCTGAACGAGGTCTATCTCGGCCAGCAGGGCGGGCGGGCGATTCATGGTTTTGGGCTGGCCAGCGCGTACTATTTTGGGAAGCCCCTGGGCGAACTGGAGATCCAAGAGCTGGCGCTGCTGGTCGGGATGGTGAAAGGCCCGACTTACTACCATCCGCTGCGCCAACCCGAGCGGGCGCGTGCCCGCCGCGATACGGTGCTGGGGCTGTACGCCCAGGCGGGATTGCTGGATGACGCGGCGCTCCGGGCGGCACAAGCCAAGCCGTTGGGCGTCAGAGCCAATCTTCAACACAGCGGCGACTACGGCGCAGTACTGGGCCTGGTCCGCAATCATCTGTTGCGCGATTATCCTGCCGAGGATCTGACGGCCGAGGGATTGCGGATTTACACCACCATCGACCCTGAAGCCCAAACCCAGGCACATCAGAGTCTGGTACGCCAATTGGACCGGTTGGCGCAACGTGGCAAGACTGGCTTGCAGGCTGCGCTGGTGGTGACTGACGCACTCACCGGTGAAGTGCATGCTGTGGTGGGCGGGCGGGACGATGCGGCCGGCGGGTTGAATCGGGTCCTGGCAGCGCGTCGTCCCATCGGTTCGTTGGTCAAACCGGCTGTTTATCTCGCGGCACTGGAATCGGGCGCTTATACCCTCGTGAGTCCACTGCAGGATGAGCCAGTTGCGGTGAAGGTGCCAGGTGGATCGGTATGGCGCCCGGGCAATGCTTCCGGACGATTCTATGGGGAAGAACCCCTGTTTCAGTCCCTGGCCCAATCCCATAATGCCGCCACCGTGCATCTTGGGCTCGCGGTCGGATTGCCTCGGGTGGTGAAGATGCTCAAGGCCCTCGGTGTGGAAGCGGATATCCCGGTGGTGCCTGCGCTGTTGCTGGGCGCCTTGGAACTCACCCCCATCGAGGTCACCCAGATGTACCAGACACTGGCAGGCGGTGGGCTCTATACGCCCTTGCGGGTGATTCGTGAGGTGGCGTCGCCATCGGGTACGCCCCTGCGCCGTTATCCGCTCTCCATGCGCCCGGCAGCCTCATCGCAAAGTGCGTATCTGCTCCATGCCGCCCTGCGTCAGGTGATGTTGCAAGGCACGGCGCGGGCTGCTGCCGACCTGCCTGCGGCATGGGAGGCGGCGGGAAAAACCGGGACCACCGATGATCTGCGGGATGCCTGGTTTGCCGGTTATGCGGGCGATCAACTGGCGGTGGTCTGGGTGGGGCGGGATGATAACGCGCCGATGGGCCTTGCGGGGGCCAGCGGCGCCTTGCCGATCTGGCTGGACGTGGTGCGTACACTGGGGGTTCGCGAGATACCGCGCACGCTGCCCGATGGGGTGGGAATGCGCTGGGTTGATGGGACCAGTGGCCGCGCGGCTGGGCCAGAATGCCCGGGCGCCATCCAACTGCCTTTCCGCGAGGGAACTGGGCCGGTGGATCCTTTGCCCTGCGGATTATCCGAAGCAGGATCGGCAGGCCAGGCTATCCCTTCACCCGTGCAACAACTTCAGCATTGGTGGCGTGGTTGGCTTGGCCAGTGAGGCACGTCCGGACGGAGATTTTTCATGTTCAAAAACGGCTTGATAACAGGTGTTGCCTTGCTGACGCTGGCGGCCTGCAGTACAAATGTTCGTCTGCCGCCCTCTGCACCGCTTCCACCGGCACCTCCCCAATCGCCTGCAGCGGCGCCAGCGCAGCCTCCTGTTGGCGCCGACACCACTCGGGCTGCTCCGCTGGCACGGGATGAGGTGCCCACGCTGCCCTTGAGTCCTGCGGCAGCGACGCTGCTGGTGCAAGCGTCGACACAGCGCGATCGGCGCCAGTTCGATGCCGCCGCAGCGACCTTGGAGCGCGCGCTGCGTCTGGCGCCGACCCATCCCGAGCCCTGGTTGGCACTGGCGGCGGTTCGTCTGGAGCAACAGCGGCCCGAGGATGCCGAGGGGCTGGCCCGGCGCGCCTTGTCCTTGGGGGGCGGGGTGCGCGCGGTTCGCCAGCGGGCTTGGAGTCTGATTGCACAGGCCCGTCAAGCGCGCGGGGACATGCCGGGCGCCCAGGAAGCGCGGGCGCGGGCCGATCGTGATTCATGACTGAATCGACAGACGCCGGGATCTGGGCCGAGGGCTCACCGCTGACCCGGCAACTGGCCGGTTACCAGTTGCGGTCGGGGCAGGTGCGCATGGCCGCCTGGATCACCGAGGCGCTGGCTGATCGCCAGGCGCGCGTGATCGAAGCCGGCACAGGCATCGGCAAGACCTTCGCCTATCTGGTGCCAGTGCTCACCGGAACGGATCGGGTGCTCATTTCCACGGCGACCCTGGCTCTGCAAGATCAGCTGATGGGCAAGGATCTGCCGTTCCTGCAACGGGCTCTGGGGGTCCGGCGCCACGTTGCCCTGCTCAAGGGGCGGGGGCGCTATCTGTGCCGCTATCGCTTTTCTCTGGCCGAGCAGGATCTCTGGTTCGACGGCCGAGGCGCATTGGGCCGTATCCGGCCTTGGGCCGAACAGACCCAGTCCGGGGATTTGTCCGAATGCACCGGCTTGCCCGCCCATCCGGAGTTGATCACCCGCATCACGGCCACCGGCGACACCTGCCTGGGGCAGGAGTGCCCGGAGTTCAAGGCGTGCCACGTGCTCAAGGCGCGCCGCGCCGCGATGGAGGCCGAGGTGGTGGTGATCAACCATCATTTGCTGTTCGCCGATCTGGCGCTGCGCGGCGAGGGATTCGGCGAGCTGCTGCCCGGCGCCGATGCGGTGGTGGTGGACGAGGCCCACCAGTTTGCGGAAGTGGCGGCGCAGTTTTTCGGCAGCACGGTCAGCACCCGGCAGATGGGCTTGCTCACGCGCGATCTGCGGGTCGAGATGCAGGCGACGGGCGGGGGTGATCATCCGGATCTGATGCAGGCCGCGGAATCCATGGAGGCAGCCGCGCAGGCGCTGCGACGCAGCTTGCCCGAGGGTGAGCGGCGCTTCGCCTGGGAGGGGACTGCGAGCCACACGGACTTCGCCGCGCAGCGGGATCGGCTGCTCCAGCGCCTGGATGAGTTGGTCGTGGGGCTGGAGGCTGTGGCCGAACGGAGTCCGGGTCTGGCGCAAGGCTTGCGACGGGCGGAGAACCTGCGCGATGCCTTGATGCAGTGGGGAAACGCGATGGCGGGCGAGGAGCGGGTGCATTGGCTGCAGACCACCCGCACCGGGGTGTTGATGCATGCCACGCCGCTGGAAGTTGGGCCGCAACTGCAACAATTCCGCGAGCAACGGCCCTGCGCCTGGATTTTCACCTCAGCCACATTGGCGGTTGGGAGTGACTTTTCCGGCTTCCTGCATGAGGTCGGCCTGGATGCGCAGACGCCTTGTCTGCAACTGCCCAGTCCGTTTGACTACCCGCGCCAGGCGCTCATGTATCTGCCTGTGGGCCTGCCGCTGCCCGATGCGCCCGGCTATGACGCAGCGTATCTGGACCAGGTGCGCACGGTGCTGGAATGGAGCGGCGGGCGCGCCTTCCTGCTGTTCACCAGCCATCGGGCCTTGCGTCACGCCGCCGGGATGCTGGCCGACTTGCCCTTTCCGCTGCTCATCCAGGGGGAAGCGCCGCCGGCTCAGTTGCTCGCTCAATTCCAGCAGGCGGGCAACGCGGTGCTGCTCGGCGCAGCGAGTTTCTGGGCCGGCGTGGATGTCCGGGGGTCTGCGCTGCAATTGGTGGCCATCGATCGCCTGCCGTTTGCGTCCCCGGATGATCCCGTGCTGCAGGCGCGGCTCAATGCGGTGCGGGCACGTGGCGGCAATCCCTTCCGCGAATGTCAGTTGCCCGCCGCGGTCATTACGCTGCGCCAGGGCGCCGGCCGGCTGATCCGCGATGCGCAGGATCGGGGCGTGCTGTTGCTGGGGGATGGGCGGTTGGTCGCCCGATCCTATGGTCGGACTTTCCTGGCCAGCCTGCCGCCCATGCCGATGACCCGGGATGCCGGCGCGGTGGCTGATTTTTTCGCCACGCTGCGCACTGAGGAGCAAGCAAACGATGCGCTTACTGGCCATTGATGGTGCAACCGAACAGGCTTCGGTGGCCCTGTGGATCGACGGCGCCGTGATGTATCGCGAGCGCTCGGCGCCCGGCGGACATGGCGATTGGCTGTTGGCCACGGTGCATGAGGTATTGGCACAGGCAGAGTGTCCGCTCACGGCGCTTGACGCACTGGCATTCGGACGGGGACCCGGCAGCTTCACCGGCCTGCGGGTCGTCGCGGCGATGGTGCAGGGGCTGGCCTTCGGCGCGGACCTGGGCGTCATCCCGGTCTCGGATCTGGCCATGCTGGCCCAAGCCGAGGCGGAGCGCGGCGATGGGGCGATTGTCGCGGCGCTGGATGCGCGCATGGGGGAGGTTTATTGGAGCGCATTCCAGGCAGAGCAGGGTGCGATCAGGGCATTGACTGGCGAAACGGTGTCACCGCCTGAAGCCGTCCGCGTGCCTGTCGGGGCGCACGGATGGCGCGGCACGGGGAATGCCTGGCTTGCTTATCCGGGTCGCCTGCCCGATGGCGTTCTGCAACCGGGTGCAGCCACCTTGCCCTCGGCGCGCAGCTTGATGGTGCTGGGGCTGGCGCAACTGCAAGCCGGTAAGGTATCGCCGCCTGAGGCAGCCTTGCCGGTGTATGTGCGCGACCAAGTGGTTCGTTCAAGCCAAAAAACTGGGTAAATATTTATCCGGATCAAATTCTGTGAATGGAAATGCCCAAAAGAAAAGCCCGGGTTTTATCCCGGGCTTTTACGAATGCGGTCTGGAAGACCTTATTGCTTGATCTTTTCTTTCTTGGTGGCAGAAACCACCGCGATCACGCGGCGATTAAGCTGGCGACCCTGTTCGGTCTTGTTGTCAGCCACCGGACGTTCTTCGCCGTAGCCCACGCTGCTCAGACGGCTCGGCTCAACCTTGAACTGGTTGATCAGGACCATGCGAACCGCCTCGGCACGCCGTTGGGACAGGCTGAGGTTGTAGGCGTTGGTGCCCTTGGAGTCGGTGTGACCTTCAATCACGGTATCCGTCATCGGATACTGCTTCATGAACTCAGCGACTTTCTTGATTTCCGGGTAGTACTCAGGCTTCACCACCGACTTGTCGAAGTCGAACAGCACTTCCAGACGAATCGTTACCGGTTTCTCGATGATGATGTAGCAGCCGTCTGCATCCACCTTGGCGCCTGGGGAGGTGCCGGGGCACTTGTCGCGGGAATTGGGGATGCCATCGCCGTCGTCATCGCCGTCAACGGGGGCTGCCACTGGAGCCATGGGCTCGGCTGCCGGGGCGGCCTGCGCATTTTCGCCAAAGGTGTAACCCAGTACCAAAGTGGCAATGTAGTCGTCAATGTTGCTGTCGGTATAGTTGACGTAACGACCATCCAGACGGGCAAACAGGTTGTCCGTCAGATTGGCTTTCAGGCCCAGGCCCGCACCCAGGACAGCCTCGTCATTCTTGAACTTCTCCCGATTGGGCTCAATGTTCTTGTAACCGTCGTCGACCTTGTACCAAGCGTAACCGGCGGACAGCAGGGCGTAAGGGGTCACTCGCCATTCAGGCATGAAGTTGTACATCAGGTCCAAAGCGGCCGTCGTTTGCTTGAAACTGACGTCTTTGGCGCCTGAAACGTTGGCATCAAGGTAGCTGCCAGCGAGCTCGAGCACCCAGTTCGGGGTGAACTGATAGCCCAGGCCGAGCCGGTAGCCGGCCTGCCCATCCACACCCGCATTGCTGTCATTGAACCATTGGTAGACACCGCCGACGTTGGCCTCGAAGCCGCTCTCCACGGCAGCGTGCACAGCGGGGGCGGCCAGCAACAGCGCTGCTGTTGCGCCCGTGAGTTTGTTCATTTTCGATTTCATTCGTTCTGGCTCCTTAACTCATGATCCAGTTGGGAAAATTTACTTGAATCAGCTTGACAGTGAGCAGGGCCTCACGGGCCGTAGAACAATCGTCCCGCGACGGTGTTCAATTTGACTGCTGCGCTATAGTGCAGGGCGGCCAAGGATTGTCCAATGGGGAACGGATCCAGAGCCAGCACGCTGGCTTCAGCTCCGATGTAAGAAGCCACCAAACCAAGCTTGATGCCCTCGACAATCAGGCAGGTATCGCAAACAAAGTTGCCGATGATGATCGGGCGATGTCCAGGACCAGGCGTGGGGGTCGTCGACGTGGGCGCCTTGTAGGGGACGTACAGGGTCTGATCAAAGACCGTGTAGGTGTTGTAAACACCACCGGTTAAGGTGGATCCAACGATGCCAGGAGCCAGAGTAATAATGGCTTGACCGTTCACTTGGGAGAGGGCTTCATCTCCCATCATGGAGACTTCGGCCTGCCCAAGGGCAGGGGCCAGCAGCATCAGGGCCGCACAAGACATACGCTTCATGATTATTCCTCCAGGTTCTTGTTCAAGGGCTTTATCGAAGGGGACAAAATAAAGGGCCGCCTCTGCGGTCAGTTGATTCATGCTAACAGATGAAGGCCAGAATTTTCTGGCTCAAGCCTTTTCACTTGCCAAGAGTATTACAGGCCTTGGGCTGAATGCCAGTGTCTCCATC